>DATEXK010000029.1:0-3650 GCA_035257065.1 Gaiellaceae bacterium
CCACTTCAGATCGAGAGATGGTTGTGGCCGGGATGAAAGGCCGGCTTGTCGTCCCTTGGGGCCGGTACCTGATCACACCGACCGCGAACGACTCCCGATTCACCGGGTGATCAGGCCAGTGGCGAGCGCGCCGCTGATTCGCCAACGTCCACAGACGTTCGTAGATTCGAGCGCAGTACGGAGCCGCGTGAAGGTCGCGGCGTATCCGGAGAAGAGACCGAAACTGGTGACGAATCGGAAACAAGAAACCGCAAATTCGGGGATTCTAAGTCGGCGGTACTGGGCTCGAACCAGTGACGCCAGCTTGTTGAGCGCGTCTAAGTGCTGGTGGTTGGTCGCTTTGTGCGGGGAGCGGAGAGTTCGGGCAAAGTCCGTGCGCCACCGCGTCTTGCCTTAACCGCTAGAGCTGCTCGAGCGCGCGCCGCACGAGTACCTGCGCGAGGTGCGTGCGGTATTCGCCGCTGCCGCTGACGTCGCTCGGCGGCGAGGTGCCGTCGGCGGTGTGCGTGGCGGCGTCGGTCGGTGAGGCTCCGCCCGCAAGCGCGTCCTCCACGCTCCGCGCTCGCAGCGGGGTCGCCCCCATGCTCGTCAGGCCCACTTGCACGCGGCCGTCGACACGGGCTGCGGCGACGCCGACCGTTGCCCAGTCTTCTGAGCGCCGCGCGATCTTGAGGTACGTGGCCTCCTGCACCTTCGGCACTCGGATCTCCGTGAGGATCTCCTGTCGCCCGAGCGCGGTCTCGAACATGCCGGTGAAGAACTCTGCGGCCGGGATCGTTCGCTCGCCGTTCGGGCCGCGCACGACCAGGTCGGCGTCGAGCGTGAGCACGATCGTGGCGAGGTCGGAGGCCGGGTCGCCGTGCGCGATCGAGCCGCCGATCGTGCCGCGGTGGCGCACCTGCGCGTCGCCGATGCCTGCAGCGGCCTCGCTGATCAGCGGGCAATGCGCAGCGAGCACCGGGTCGCGCACGAGGTCCGCGTGCCGCGTGAGCGCGCCGATCGCGATCCGGTCGCCGTCCTCCCGGACGTAGCGCAGCTCGGCCAGCCGGCCGATGTCGATGAGCGTCGACGGGCGCGCGAAGCGCAGCCGCAGCAGCGGAATGAGCGAGTGCCCGCCGGCCAGGAGCTTCGCGTCCTCGTCGCTGCCGAGCATCGCCAACGCCTCGTCGACGCTGCCCGCGCGCTCGTACGCAAACGCGGCCGGGATCACGTGCCCGCCCTCGCCGCGGCCTGTACCGCGCGAACAATGTTGTGATATCCCGTGCAGCGGCAGAGGTTGCCCTCGAGCCCGTGGCGGATCTCGTCCTCCGTCGGGTTCGGATTCTCCTTCAACAGAGAAACAGTCGCCATCACGAAACCGGGCGTGCAGTAGCCGCACTGCAGTGCGTGCTGCTCGTGGAACGCCTGCTGCACCACATGGAGCTCGTCGCCGTCCGCGAGGCCCTCGACCGTCGTCACCTCGCTGCCGTCGGCCTGCACCGCGAGCACCGTGCACGACTTCACCGACTCGCCGTCGATCAGCACCGTGCACGCGCCGCACGAGGTCGTGTCGCAGCCGACGTTCGTGCCCTTCATCCCGAGCTGCTCGCGCAGGAAGTAGACGAGGAGCGTCCGCGGCTCGACCTCCGCCTCGTGCACCGCGCCGTTCACCGTCACCGCGATCTTCGTCATGACTTCGCCTCCTGGATGGCGCGCCAGACGTTCTCGCCGTTGGCGGGCAGGTCGATGTGACGCACGCCCTGGGGCGCGAGCGCGTCGAGGACGGCGCTGTGGACGGCCGGCGTCGCGCCGATCGTCCCCGACTCGCCGATCCCCTTCGCACCGAGCGGGTTGACCGGCGTCGGCGTCTCCATCTCGACCACCTCCCACAGCGGCAGGTCGGCGGACGACGGGAACGCGTAGCCGACGAACGTGCTCGTCAGCGGAGTCCCGTCGTCGTCGTAGACGACCTGCTCATACAGCGCCTGCGAGACGCCGGTCGCGACGCCGCCGTGCACCTGGCCTTCGGCGATCAGCGGGTTGATCAGCGTGCCCGCGTCGTCGACGGCGACGAGCCGGAGCAGCTCGACCTGTCCCGTCTCCGTGTCCACCTCGACGACGGCGACGTGCGCACCGAACGGGAACGTCGGGGAGGACTTGAAATCGTGCGCCATCTTCAGCTCGCCGAGTCTCCCGTCGGCGGCCGCGCGCGCGGCGAGCTCCGGCCACGAGAGCGACGGCTCGGGCGCGTCGACCACGCGGAAGCGGCCGAGGGCGAGGTCGAGCGAGATGTCGGCCACGCTTGCCTCGAAGTAGTCGGCGACGAGCTGCTTCGCACGCTCGACGACCTCGTCGGCCGCGAGCCTGGCCGCCATGCCGCCGATCTGCGTCGACTTCGACCCGTACGTGCCGGTGCCCCTGGCGACGTCGTCCGTATCGCCCTTGACGACCGTCACCTGCTCGACCGGCAACCCGAGCCGCTCCGCCGCGATCATCGCAAACGTCGTCTCGTGGCCCTGACCGTGGGAGAACGAACCGGTGCGCACGATCGCACCGCCGTCCTGCGTGATCTCGACCTCGCCGAACTCCGTCTCGTCGATCCCGTTCGTGATCTCGACGTAGCACGAGACGCCGATCCCGAGCTGCTTCGCGCCGCCTTCCTCACGGCGGCGCCGCTGCTCGTCGCGCAGCTCCTCGAGGCCCGCCGCGTGCAGCGCCAGGTCGAGGGCGCCCTCGTAGTCGCCCGAGTCGTAGGCCGCATGCGTCACGGTGGTGTGCGGGAACGCGTCCTTCGGGATCAAGTTCGTCCGCCTGACCTCGATCGGATCCAGCTCGAGCTCGGCGGCAAACGCGTCGAGCGCACGCTCGATCGCCTGCGTCGCCTCCGGCCGGCCGGCACCCCGGAAGGCCGAGATCGGCGTCGTGTTCGTCACGACCGAGCGACCCGCGAACTCGATGCGCGGGATCGCGTAGACGCCGCTCGCCATCAGCCCCGTCAGGTTCGGCAGGAAGGCTCCGAGCACGGGGTACGCGCCGCAGTCCTGCAGGGCCTCGAGCCGGTAGGCGAGCACCTTGCCGTCTCGCGTCCCGCCGATCGTGTAGCTCTGGTGTTGCGCGCGGCCGTGCGAAAGCGCGACCATGCTCTCGCTGCGCGTCTCCGTCCAGCGCACGGGCTTGCCGACCTTGCGCGCGAGCCAGACGATGAGCAGCTCCTCGACGGAGAGCATCTTGGCGCCGAAGCCGCCGCCGACGTCGGGGGCGATCACGCGAACGTCCGCCGGATCGAGCCCCAGCACCCCCGCGAGCACCATGCGATCCTGATGCGGCGTCTGCGTCGAGAGCCACGCGGTGACGCGGCCGTCCGCACCGACCTCGGCGGCGGCCGAACGCGGCTCGAGCGGGCTCGGCGCCATGCGCTGGCTGATGTTCGTGCCGGAGACGACGACGTCGCAGCCGTCGAAGAGGTTCTCGTCGTGCTCGGGCGAGCCGGAGCGGCCGGCGACGTTCGTGCCGAGCTCCGGGTAGAGCAGCACCTCGTCCTTCGCAGCGTCCGCGGGGTTGACGACGACCGGCAGCGGGTCGTAGTCGACCATGACGAGCTCGGCGGCGTCGACGCCTGAGGCGCGACCGTCGCTGAGCACGATCGCCACGATGTCGCCGACGAAGCGGAC
>DATEXK010000030.1:0-2162 GCA_035257065.1 Gaiellaceae bacterium
ACACTCGGCCAGGCGCCGAACCGACGCGCCAGCCGGTGCGACGCAACGAACGCCACCACCTGCACCCCGGCGAGGGCGACGGCGACCGGAAGACCGCGCTGCCGCGACCACCTACGCACACACCAGCCGCTCCCCGCGAGGAACACAAGCCCGCCAAGCGGCCGCACACCGCTGCCGGTTGCGACCGCATACCCGGCAATCAGCGATCCAGCAGCAACAGGCGCAGTCGACAACACCGTCAGGCTAGCGACAAGCCGCTCCGCCACAGCACACTCGCCGAGCGGCTTCGCCCTCGCAAGAGCAGCGCCTCGCGCTCGCTCACAAAGCCTTCATCCGGCGGACGTAGCGTTCGCGGACGCAAAGATGGATGAGCTATCCCTCGATCAGGAGTTGCTGCGGGCGCTTCGCAACGCGCCGGACCGCAGCCTGGGCGAGCTCGCGGACGCGGTCGGGCTGCCGCGGACGAACTTCGGCCGCCCACTCAGCCACCGGCTGCGCGAGCCTGTCGAGCGGCTGCTCGCCAACCGCCTCGTCGAGGACCACCACGGCCGCTACCGGCTGACCGAACGCGGCCGCCACACCCTCGCAGAACGCGCACTCGACACGCCACACTGAACGTCGACCGCAAGCCGGACACGCTCCTCGTCAGGCGCGTCTCGAAAAGCGTGTTCTTATTTGCCGCTTAGTCGGGCGGCGGAGGATCGTGGCATGCGCCGTGGTGCGACCGACCGACCGCGCGGGGCGCGGGGCAAGACGGGCTCCCGGTTCGTCGCGAACAGGCTCTGGTGAGGCGTTCGGGCGGGCCGTGATCGAGATCGGGGCCTCGCTTGCCCAGGCGCGCGATCGCCTCGGCCTCGGGATCGCCGAGGCCGAGAAGGAGACGAAGCTGCGCGCGCGCTACCTGCGCGCACTCGAACAGGAGCAGTTCGACCAGCTCCCACCCGGCAGCTACCGGCGTAGCTTCCTCCGCACCTACGCCACGTTCCTCGGCCTCGACGCCGACCTGCTGGTCGAGCAATACGCCGCCCGCTACGAAAAGGACGAGGAGACCCAACGAACACCGGCCCCGCCGCCATCGCCGGTCTGGAGGCCGCGCCACCGCCTCCGCGGCGGAGCGCTCGCAGCCGCCGCCGTCGGCGTGGCGTTGCTCGCGATCCTCCTCGTCTTGCTCACACACGGGCGAAGCGGGACGCGGCCGCGAGCGAGCGGGTCGGGGGCCACGACCGCCGGGTCGGCCGCAAGCAAACCGCAGACGAACATGCCGCGCCACACTGCCCCCACGCAAGCGAAGACCACGCCCGTAACGCCGAAGCCGCCCGCCGCAAGCCTCAGCCTCGACGCGGTCGGCGGGGCATGTTGGCTCTCGGTGCACACCGGCTCAGCCCAGGGGCCGATCGCCTACGAGGGCACCCTCCAACAGGGACAGAGGGTGAGTCTGCACGAAACCCGGTTCTGGGCAAGACTCGGTGCACCCTGGAACCTCTCCCTCACGATCAACGGCAAAGCGCAGACCCTCCCGCGCGTGACAGGCAACGTCATCATCGACGCCCACGGCATCAAGACCGCCCCATAGGACGAGGGCGCGTTCGCGCGACCGAGCCAGAGACCGACGCCTGCCAAGAATCCGCGTCGGCACCGACTCAGCCGATGACGCGCTGGTCGCCCGACCGATCGAGGCGCGCTTGCCCGCCCTCGTGGGCCGGTCAGTCGCGTTCAGCCAGCATCTGAGAAGCGACGGCGCTAAGAAGAAGACCTCGCGTGGAAAGTGATCGCCTCGTCATCGCCGTCCGCTACGTCAAAGGGGCGAAGTCGCACACCACTTCGGCGTCAGCGACCAGCGGCTGATCGAGACCAACCGCTACCAGCGCCTCCGGCAAGGTCGCGCATCCGAGGTAAAGGGTGTGACTGTCGCCGCGTGGAATACCCCGAGCAGGGTGGCGGACTGGTGACGGCGAACCTACTCTTGGACTGCGGGGCTTGCGGCAGATGGTGGAACTCGATCTCAACGGGAAGCGGATCAACCTCAGCAAGGACGAGGTTCGTTGGCTGATCGCCCGAGGCACCGCACAGGCGGGCGTCTCCACCCAGCGCCGCGACCTCGCGTTGATCCTTGAGCACGCACTCTCGCCGGACGTGAAAGCCAAGCCGGTGGTACTGCGCCG
>DATEXK010000031.1:0-11379 GCA_035257065.1 Gaiellaceae bacterium
GCCCTGTACACCGAGCTGTACGACCAGCGCGTCGACATCGAGGGCACGCTGCTCAAGCCGAACATGGTGCTGTCGGGCTACGAGGCGTCGAATCGCGCCGGCTTCGACGAGGTCGCGGAGTGGACGCTGAAGTGCTTCTACAAGCACGTGCCGGCCGCGGTGCCCGGGATCGTCTTCCTCTCCGGCGGCCAGTCGGACGAGGACGCGACCGCGCACCTCAACGCCATGGACGCGAGCGGCCCGCACCCATGGCAGCTCTCGTTCTCGTACGGCCGCGCGCTGCAGGCTCCGTCGCTGAAGGCGTGGTCGGGCAAGCCCGACCAGGTCGAGGCGGGCCAGCGTGCGTACTACCACCGCGCGAAACTGAACAGCGCGGCGCGCTCCGGCCTGTACGCGCCGGAGATGGAACGCGAGACGGCGAACGTCTGAGGCATGAGAACGGGGGCGCCGCAAGGCGCCCCCCTCTTGCCTAGCGGTACTCGAAGCCCGTCAGGGCCGACAGCTTCTCGATCGACTGCTGGGCGCTGATCCGGCGCACCGTGCCCGATCGCGAGCGCATCACGATCGAATCGGTCACCGCGCCGCCCGGGACGTACTGGACGCCGCTCAGGAGGGGGCCGTTCGTCACGCCCGTCGCAGCGACGAACACGTCATCGCCGCGGACGAGATCGTTGGTGTAGAGCACGCGCTCCGGATCGAGACCCTCGGCGACGAGCTGCTTGCGCTCGTCCTCGTCGCGCGGCCACAGCCGTCCCTGGATGCCACCGCCGACGCACTTCAGCGCCGCCGCCGAGATGATGCCCTCCGGCGTTCCGCCGATGCCGTACAGCACGTCGACGCCGGTGCCGGGCTGCGCCACTGCGATCGCAGGCGCAACATCGCCGTCGCGGATGAGCTTCACCCGCGCACCCGCCGCTCGGAGCTCCGCGATCAGCTGCTCGTGGCGATCTCGCTCGAGCACGACGACGTCGACCTCGCGTGCGGTCTTGCCGAGCGCCTGCGCCACGCGCGCGATGTTCTCGCTCGGCGTCTTCGTGATGTCGATCACGTCGACCGCCCGCGGACCGACCGCGATCTTCTCCATGTAGAACGCCGTGCCGGGAAAGAGCATCGTCCCGCGCTCGGCGACCGCGAGCACCGCGATCGCGCCGGGCTGGCCGAGCGCTACCAGGCGCGTGCCCTCGAGCGGATCGACGGCGACGTCGACCTCGGGCCCGTCGCCGCTGCCGACCTCCTCGCCGTTGTAGAGCATGGGCGCCTCGTCCTTCTCGCCCTCGCCGATCACGACGACGCCGCGCATGGCGACACTGTCGAGCACGAAGCGCATCGCGTCGACGGCGGCCTGGTCGGCGCTCTCCTTCTCGCCGCGGCCAATCCAGCGCGCAGCGGCCATCGCGGCCGCCTCCGTCACACGGACGAGCTCCATGGCGATGTTGCGGTCGGGAGCCTGGCGCGCGGTCACAGCGCGTGATCCTATGGGGTCACTGCTTCTCGATGGGGTGAGTGACGAACCACGCCACCACGATCTGGAAGACGAGCAGTACGGCCACGAGCACGATGCCGCCGATCAGAGCGCCCCGCGGCTTCTTCGCCGTCGTCGCGATCACGAAGCCGATCAGCACGGCGAAAACAGCCATCGAGTAGGCGACCGCTCCGCTGCCGAGCGCCGCGGCAACGGCGACGAGAATCAGCGACGGGCCGGCGCCGCCGGCGAGCTTCAGCCAGAAGAGGCGCGCGCGTTCCTTCCCGGTGAGCAGCAGCCCGTCAGCCACCGGCGGAGTGTTACATGCTGTCGGGCGCGTCGACTCCCACGAGATCGAGCGCACGTGCGATCACGAGCTGCGTCGCACGGCAGAGCGCGAGCCGGAAGGCCTGCTGCTCGCTCTCGAGCACGCGATGCTCGTGGTAGAAGCGGTGGAAGTCGTCGGCGACGCGGATTGCGTACGTCGGGATCCCCTGCGGGCCGCGCTTGGCGGCGGCCTCGGCGGCGACGCCCGGGAACTCGGCCAGCCGCTTGATCAGCTCGCGCTCCTCCGGCGCGAGCACGCCGACGGGCTCCGGTGACATCTCCGCGTCGCCCGCGTTGCGCAGGATCCCCGCGATGCGTGCGTGCGCGTACTGGACGTAGTACACCGGATTCTTCTGTGACTTCTCCGCAGCGAGATCGACATCGACCTCGATCGTCTGGTCGGGGCCGCGGTTCACGAGATACCAGCGCGCGGCGTCGACGCCGATCTCGTCGACGAACTCGTCGAGGAACACGACGTCGCCGCGCCGCTTCGACATCTTCGTCTGCTCGCCGCCCCGGGTCAGATGCACGAGCTGGTACACGAGGACCTCGACGCGATTCGGGTCATAGCCCAGCATCGCCGCCGCAGCCTTGAGCCGCGCGACATAGCCGTGGTGATCGGCGCCCAATACGTAGATCGCGATGTCGAAGCCGCGCTCGAACTTGTCCTTCACGTACGCGACGTCGGCGGCGAAATAGAGGTACGACCCGTCGGACGAGCGGATCAGCGGGCGGTCCTTGTCGTCTCCGTGCGCGGTCGTACGGGCGTACAGCGCCCCGTCGGCTTCGTACGTGTCGAGCCTCGGCAGGAGCTCGGAGACGCGCTGCTCGATCTCACTCTGGTTGGCCCACGAGTCGATGTGGATCCTGAACCGCTCGAGCGTGTCCTCGATCTTCTTCCGCATCGCCGGAACCGGGTCGCCTTCCTCCTGTGCGAGCTCGCTGACATACGCACCGTGGTAGCCGTCCTCCGGCGGCTCTTCGCCGCGACGCGCCGCTTCGACCGAGGCGCGGAACCGATCCATCTGCGCGCCGGAGTCGTTGTAGTAGTACTCACGCTCGACCTCGTTGCCTCCGAGCTCGAGCAGGCGCGCGAGCGAGTCGCCGTACGCGCCGTTGCGCGCCGAGGCGACGGTGATCGGGCCGGTCGGGTTCGCGGACACCATCTCCACCTGGATGCGTTGCGCGGGATCCGCCCAGCCGCCCCCGAACGAGCTGCCCGCATCGAGGATCGCGCCGAGCGTCGACGAGAACCACGCGTCCTCGAGGAACAGGTTGACGAAGCCCGGGCCGGCGATCTCCGTCCGCTCGACGCCGGGAAGCCTCGCGGCATCCTCTGCGAGCTCCGCGGCGATCTCGCGCGGCGGCCGCCGCCGCTCACCCGCGAGCTTCAGCGCGGCATTCGTCGCGTAGTCGCCGTGCGCCGGATCGCTCGGGCGCTCGAGGACGACATCCAGGCCCAGCGCCGCGGCGAGATCTCGTACGGGATCAGTCGCCAACGGTCTCGCCGGCGGCGAAGAGGTCCTCGAGGCGCTGCAGCTCTTCGGCGGTGCCGACGCAGACGAGCACGTCGCCCGGGTCGATGCGCACGTCGGGCTCCGGCGTCGTGTCGAACGTGCCGTCCTTCTTGCGCATCGCGATGATGATCGCGCCCGTCGCGTGCCGCACGCGGATGTCGCGAATCGTCCTGCCCGCGTGCGTGCTCGTCGCAGGCACCTCGACCTCCGCCATGTGCAGGTCGGGACCCGTCGCCGTCGTCACGGCGTCGAGGAAGGCCGTCACGTGCGGCTTCAGCACGAGGTTCGCCATGGTGCGCCCGGCGCTCGCATACGGGAGGACGACCCGGTCGGCGCCGGCGAGCTTCAGCTTCTTCTCCGCATCCTCGTCGGAGGCGCGCGCAACGATCTGGATGTCGGGCCGGGCGGCGCGCGCCGACAGCGCGATGTAGAGATTGTCGGCGTCGGAGTCAGCGGCGGCGACGAGGCCCTTGGCGCGCTCGAGACCTGCGCGGCGCAGGTCCTCGTCCTCGGTCGCGTTGCCCTCGATCAGCAGGTCACCCCGCTCCTTCGCCGCAGTCACAGCTTCCGTGCTGAAGTCGAGGACGACGTACGGCTCACCGGACAGGCGAAACTCCTCCGCCACGCGGCGGCCGACGCGGCCGTAGCCGCAGATGATGTAGTGGTCACGCAGGCGTTCGATCGTCCTCTCCCTCCGTCGCTCGGCCAGCACTCCCGACAGCACTCCGCCGGCGATGACCTCGACGATAACGGCACCGGTGTACGCGATGATCGTGAGACCGGCGAGCACGAGCCCGATCGAGAGAGCCCGCGCGCCGTTGCTCGTCGGAACCGTGTCGAGGCCGGCGAGCGTCGCGGTGACGACGCTGCGGTAGAACGCCTGGAACCAGGGCTCGCCGAGGATCTGGTGGAATCCGACCGTTCCGGCGACGAGCGTCACGGTGACCGCGGTGCTCAGGCGGAGGGTCTGGCGCAGACGGAGGCTCCTGTTCATGTCTCCGTAGTATCGTGGCCCCGTGGACGAGGAGCTCCCACCTGAGACCGAGCCGGGCGAGCGCAGGCTCAACATCCATCTCGACCCGCAGGACATCGCGGGCGCATACGCGAACTTCGCCAACATCAGCTTCTCGCGCTACGAGTTCACGCTGACGTTCGCCCGCATCGAGCACGAGGTCGAGGAGGGTGACGTCCCCGGCGCGGTCGTCGCCCGGGTGAACGCGTCGCCGCGCTTCATGGAGGAGCTGATCGCGGCAATGCAAGACTCTTGGTCGAAGTGGCAGACGACCGAGGGGATCCGGAATCTCCCCGAGGCGCCGCCGCACGACCTCCGCTAGAAACGGCGCCGATGCGCGTCGCCGTCGTCTCCGACATCCACGGAAACCTGCACGCCCTCGAGGCCGTGCTCGCTGCGCTCGAGCCCGAGTCGCCGGACGAGCTCTGGTGCCTGGGCGACGTCGTCGGCTACGGCGCGCGTCCGAACGAGTGCTGCGCCGCGATCGAGGCGCGCGCAAGCATCTGTCTCGCGGGGAATCACGACCTCGCCGTGCGCGGGACGATCGACCTGGCGGAGTTCAGCGGCGATGCGGGCGCCGCGGCCCGCTGGTCGCGCGAGGTGCTCTCGGCCGGATCGCTCGCGTTTCTCGAGTCACTCGAGCCGCAGGGCGTGCGGGCCGGCGTCGCGCTCTTCCATGCCAGCGCGCGCGATCCCGTCTGGGAGTACGTCCTCTCCGAGCGGGTCGCGATCGCCACGCTCGAGCTGACGGAGGCGCCGATCGTGCTCGTCGGGCACAGCCACGCGGCGCTGCACGTGCAACTCGCGGGCGACGGCTTCACGAGCTCGCCCTCCCCTGGAGGGACCGAGGTCGACCTGGCCCCCGGCCGGACGCTGCTCAACCCGGGCTCGGTCGGCCAGCCGCGCGACGGCGACCCCCGCGCCGCCTATCTCCTGCTCGACCTCGACGCTCGCACGGCGAGCTTCCGCCGCGTCGAGTACGACATCGCGGCGACGCAGGCCGAGATCCGCGAGGCAGGCCTGCCGGAGCTGCTCGCGGCGCGGCTCACGCTCGGGATGTAGCGCTAGACGGAGGGCGCGGCGACGGCGACGTCGGGCTCAGACTCGGACTCGCCGTAGAGGTGGATTCCCTCGCGCGCCAGCGCAAGCTGCACGTCTTCGCGTGCCTTGTAGATCCGCCACTTCACCGTGGCGAGCGTGACCTCGAGCGAGTCGGCGATCTCCGTGTACGAGAGGCCGACGATGTCGCGCAGGAGCAACGCCATCTTCAGGTCGACGTTCAGGCCTTCGATCCCGCGCCAGACGGCGTCGATCGCCTCGAGCCGCTCGAACGGCGCGTCGAGCACCTCGAGCGGCGGCAGGTCCTCGATGTCGACGACCGCCCGCGGCCTGCGCTCCATTGCACGGAGCTCGTCGAGCACGCGGTTCTTCGTCACCTGGAAGAGCCACGTCGTGAACTTCGAGCGGAGCGAGAAACGCGGGAGCCCCTGGAAGACCCGCAGGAAGACCTCCTGGGTCAGATCCTCCGCGAGCGACCTGTCTCCGACCAGGCGGAGCACGTAGTTGAAGACCGGCACCTGGTACGCGCGCACGATGATCGAGAAGGCGCGCTCATCGCCACGCTGGGCCTTCCGCAGGACGCCGAAGTCAGGCTGGGGCAGTGACAAGGTTCGCCATGATAGCCAGGTTATTGGTCGGCATCAGCCAAATCGGAGCCCGTCATCTGTAAGGGTTTGGCAAGTTCGAGGCGGGCCAAAGCGGTGGGAATGAGGTCGGAAAGCTCGCCTTCGTGCACCTTGAGGCCGGGCGCCGTAGAAATCAAGGGGACGAGGTTCGTGGTGTGTGCCGTGTGGGGGCTCACGCCGTCGTCCTCGAGCATCTTCTCGGCGTTTCCGTGGTCGGCCGTGATCAGGCAAACCCCGCCCGCCGCATGCACTGCCTCGACCACGCGGCCCAGGCAGGCGTCCGCCGTCTCGACGGCCTTGACGACGGCAGGAATGACGCCCGTGTGGCCGACCATGTCGGGGTTCGCGAAGTTGATCACCGCAAACGCGTAGCCCTGGCCGATCTCCTCGACGAAGCGGTCGGTGAGCTCGTACGCCGACATCTCGGGCGCGAGGTCGTAGCTCGCGATGTCACGCCGCGAGGGGACCATGATGCGCGTCTCGCCCTCGAACGCATCCTCGCGACCGCCGTTGAAGAAGTAGGTCACGTGGGCGTACTTCTCGGTCTCGGCCATGTGCAGCTGCCGCAGCCCGTGCCCGGCGAGCACCTCCGCCATCACCATCTCGACCGTCCGCTCGGGAAACGCGATCGGGAAGTCGAAGTCGTCGCGGTAGTGGGTCATCGTCGTGAGGTCGACACCGAGCTCTCCGAGCTTCTCCGAGAGCTGGCGGGTGCGGTCGGGCCGGAAGTTGAAGAAGATCGCGGCGTCCTTGGCCGGGTCGAGCCGCGGCCGGCCGTCGATGTAGACCGGCAGGATGAACTCGTCGGTGAGATTCGCCTTGTAGCTCTCCTGGACGGCGTGCAGCGGATCGCCGTCGTGCGGCCCGGTGCCGTCGACGATCGCGTCGAGCGCGAGCTGCGTCCGCTCCCAGCGCTTGTCGCGGTCCATGGCGTAGTAGCGGCCCGCCACGGTCGCGATCCGGTCGACCGGAAGCTCTGCCAGGTCGCGCAGCGCCGAGTGCGGCGAGACGTCGCGGCCGTCGGTGAACGCGTGGATCCACGTGCGGTGCGTCATCCCTTCTCGCTCGGCGAGCTCGAACAGTGCGAGGACATGGTCGATATGCGAGTGGACGCCGCCGTGCGACACGAGCCCGAGCAGGTGGACGTCTCCCCCGCGCTCCTGCGCGCGCCGGAACGCCGAGACGAGCGCCTCGTTCTCGAAGATGCTCCCTTCCCTCACGGCCCGGTTGACCCGCTGGAGGTCCTGGTCGAGCACGCGCCCGGAGCCGATCGTCAGGTGACCGACCTCCGAGTTGCCCATCTGGCCGACCGGCAGGCCGACGGCTTCGCCTGAGGCCGCGAGCGTCGTGTGCGGATGCTCGGCCCAGAGGCGGTCGAACACCGGCGTGTCGGCGAGCTCGACCGCGTTCCCGGGGCCCGGCGGGGCGATGCCCCAGCCGTCCAGGATCACGAGCGTTACGAGCGGGATCGGGCCCGGGTCCGAGACCTGGGGCAACGTCATGATCCCAGGTCCGACCCCGGGGGTGTCTGACTGCCCGGCCTTCGGCCGGCGGCTGCTTCGCAGATGGCGGCGAACGCCTCGATGTCGAGCGACGCGCCGCCGACGAGTGCTCCGTCGACGTCCGGCTGCGACATGAGCTCGTCCGCGTTGTCGGGTTTCACCGAGCCGCCGTAAAGCACCGGGCGGTCGAGCAGGGACTTCACGAAGGCGTGCGCCTCTTGCGCCATCTCCGGCGTCGCGGTCCGTCCGGTGCCGATGGCCCATACCGGCTCGTAGGCGAGCACGAGGTGCTCGTGCTCGCCGCAGACGTCGCGGATCGCGTCGACCTGGACGCGGAGGATGGTCTCCATGTCACCCGAGTCGCGCTCCTCCTGCGTCTCACCGACGCAGGCGATGACGCCGAGCCCCGCCTCGAGTGCGGCCTGCGCGCGCCTGGCAACGCCTGCGTCCGTCTCGCCGAAGTGCTGGCGCCGCTCGGAGTGGCCGACGAGCGAGCCGCCGACGCGGAGGCTGTGCAGCATCGCGGGCGAGATCTCGCCCGTGTACGGCCCCTCGTCCTCCCAGTGCACGTTCTGCGCGTACGTCATCAGCCCCGCCTCGACGCAGTGCGCGAGCGAGATGTACGGCGGGCAGACAATCACATCGACACCCGTGACAGCGGCGAGTCGAACGGCGAGAGCCGTGGGGTCGGGCCCCGGGAACATCTTCCAGTTGCCGGCGACGATCACGTGCCCGCCTCGATCGCAGACGGGATCGCTGCGACGCCCGGCAGCTCCTTGCCTTCGAGCAGCTCGAGGCTCGCGCCGCCGCCCGTCGAGACCCATGAGATGCTGTCGGCGAGGCCGAGCTCGTTCAGCGCGCGCACGGAGTCAGCGCCGCCGACGACCGAGAACGCCTGCTTGTTCGCCGCAACCGCCAGAGCGACGGCCTTCGTGCCCTCGGCGAACCGCGGCCACTCGAAGACGCCCATCGGGCCGTTCCAGAAGATCGTGCGGGCGTCTGCGACCGCGCCGGCGAAACGCTCGCGCGTCTCCGGCCCGATGTCGAGGCCGAGCCAGCCGTCGGGAAGGTCCGCAACCGCGTAGACGCCCGAGTCGGCGTCCTCGGCGAACTCGGCCGCGCCGACGACGTCGCTCGGCAGCTCGACGTCGAAGGTCAGCGGATTCTCGACCCGGACCTGCTCGGCCATCTTGCCGCCGATCAGCACCGTGTCCGCTCGCCCGCCGAGGTTCTCGAGCACGCCCAGCTTGTCGTCGACCTTGGCTCCGCCGGAGATCAGCACGAACGGACGCTCGACGTCGCCGAGCAGCATGCCGAGATGCTTCAGCTCCTCTTCGAGCAACAGCCCGGCGTACGCGGGCAGCAGATGCGCGACGCCCTCGGTGGATGCATGCGCGCGATGCGCCGAACCGAAAGCGTCGTTGACATACACGTCGCACCCTTCGGCGAGCTCTTGCGCGAACGACGGGTCGTTCTTCGTCTCGCGCGGGTCGAAGCGCGTGTTCTCGAGCACGCGGAGCCGGTCGTCGGGGAGAAGCTCGTGGAGACGCTCCCGCACGGGCGTCATCGAGAACTTCGCGTGGTCCTCCTCCGTCTTCGGCCGGCCGAGGTGCGAGCAGACCCGCACCTCCGACGCTCCGCCGTCGAGGAGCAATTGGAACGTCGGCAACGACGCGCGGATGCGGGTGTCGTCGGCGACCTTGCCGTTCTCGAGCGGGACGTTCAGGTCCGAACGGACGAGCACGACCTTGCCCGCGATGTCGGCGTCACGAACGGAGCGCGGAAGGCGCATGTCTCCCACCCCCTACGCCGCGACCGCGGCGGGCAGGGTCTTGCCGATCTTCGCGACGAGGTCGACGAGGCGGCAGCTGTAGCCCCACTCGTTGTCGTACCAGCCGAAGACCTTCAGGAGATTGCCGTTCACCATGGTCAGGTCACTGTCGAAGATCGACGAGAAGGACGAGTGGACGATGTCGGTCGAGACGAGCGGCTCATCCGTGTACTGGAGGATGCCCACGAGGTCGCCGGTGTCCGCCTTCGACTTGAACAGGGCGTTGAGATCGTCGCGGCTCGTCTCACGCGCGACCTGCACGACGAGGTCGACGATCGAGCCGGTCGGCACCGGTGCGCGCATCGACATGCCGTCGATCTTCCCTTTCAGATCCGGCAGTACGACGCCGATCGCGCGCGCTGCCCCTGTCGAAGTCGGGATGAGGTTGATCGCCGCTGCGCGCGCCCGCCGCAGGTCCTCGTGCGGCAGGTCGAGCGTGCGCTGGTCGTTCGTGTACGCGTGAATCGTCGTCATGAACCCGCGCTCGATCGTGTACGCCTCGTGCAGGATCTTGGCGAGCGGCGCGACGCAGTTCGTCGTGCACGACGCGTTCGAGATGATCGCGTGTTTCTCGGGGTCGTAGTCCTTGTCGTTCACGCCGAGGACGATCGTCACGTCGGGATCCGTGGCGGGTGCGGAGATCACGACCTTCTTCGCGCCGGCGTCGAGATGCTTCTGGGCGCCTTCGCGCTTCGTGAAGAAACCGGTCGACTCGATCGCGACGTCGATGCCGAGCTCGCCCCATGGCAGCTGGCCGGGATCGCGCTCGGAGAGCAGCTTGATCTCCTGGTCGCCGACGCGGATGACACCCTCGCCGGCCTCGACGGGAAGGTCGAGGTTGCCGAGGACGGAGTCGTGCTTCAGGAGGTGCGCCATCGTCCGCAGGTCACCGAGGTCGTTCGCCGCGACGATCTCGAAGTCGCCGCCGTGCTCGAGATGCGCGCGGAAGAAATTCCTCCCGATCCTCCCGAAGCCGTTGATCCCCACCCTGATCTTCGCCATGGTCCCGAGCCTTTCGTTTGCGTTTTCGACATCGAGTCTAGCCAGGGCCGGACCGCACGCTTCCGGAGGACACCGCACAACGACTGCGGCTCGCTACCGATCCGGCGAAGCCGTCGACCACTCGGCCGCACCATGAAGGCGGGCCGGAGGGGAAGCTCCGAGGACGACCCTCCCCTCCGGATTACCACACCCGAGACCGTGGCGACGGACGGGGTCTGAATCCGTCGCCGGACGAGCGCGGACCCGCCGTTTGCGAGTATGACCCCTGGCGGTTCGCAGGCGCTAGGCGAATTACAAGTCATAGACGTTGCGCGTCACTCGGCGGCGAGATCGACGAGCCGTCGCAGCCGGCGGTATGCGGATGCCTTCGTGAGCGGCGGACGGCAGCGGCGAGCGAGCTCTGCGATCGGCAGCGTCGGATGACGCACGCGCAGCGACGCGAGCTCGCGCAGCTCGTCCGGCAGCGAGTCGACACCCAGCTTGCGCACGGCCTCGAGCTGCGAGTGGGCCGCCCGGCTCGTACGCACGAGGTTCGCGTGGTCGGCGTTCGCGAGGCGATTCGCATCGGATCGCGTTGCAGCCATCACCGCGTTCTCCTCGAGCACGAGCACCACGTCGCCTGCACCGGCGGCGATCAGCACGTCGGTGATCGTCTCGACTCCCTTTGCGTAGACGACCGCGTGCCGTGCTCGCTCGTGCACGTGCAGCTCGGCCCCTTCCCTCGCAGCCACCTCGGCGAGAAAGCGCGCACCCTCCACTTCTGCAGTTCTGATCTCCAGGTGCACAGTGCGCGGCCCGCTCAAGGAGCCGGCGCCGAGGAGTGCGCCCCGCAGGTACGCGCCGCGGCAGCACCGGCGCGCGACGACTCGCTGCGGCGGCCGCTCGAGCGGCCGGTGGGAGGCATCGAGCACTCCCGCTCGATGCAACGTCTCGTAGGCGCGCGGCGTCCCCTCGACGTGCAGCTGGTAGCGCGTCGCGTGATCGAACGCCTGCCGCTGATACGTTCGGATCTCCGAGTCGACGCCGACTGCACGCAAGAGG
>DATEXK010000032.1:0-2786 GCA_035257065.1 Gaiellaceae bacterium
GGGCGGTGCCGGCAGTCGCCGAGCTCGAGCTCGTCGAGGCGATCGCGAGCCTCCGCCCGGCGACGCCCGACAACGGCCCGCTGATCGGGGAGTGGGAGGGACTCCTCGTCGCGAGCGGCCACTACCGCAACGGGATCCTGCTCGCGCCCGTGACCGCCGAGGCCGTGGCCGCGCTGCTCACCGGCGAGGCGCCGCCTCCCGAAGCCGCACCGTTCGACCCGCGCCGGTTCGACCTCTAGGTCGAGAGTCTGATCGTGATCGGAAGACGGTGCGGGGCGCGCTTGCCCGTCGGCAAGACGCGCCCCGCGGCCGATCCGAGCTCGCCATGGATCGGACTACGAGCCTATCGCGACTCGCGGACGCCCTAGCGAAGCGAACGAACATACGTTCGTGTAGAACAGGAGGGTGCCTTACAGCGAGCTCCACGCCCACAGCGCGTACTCCTTCCTCGACGGGGCGTCGCAGCCCGAGGAGCTCGCGGCCCGGGCCGCCGAGCTCGGCTACACAGCGCTCGCGCTCACCGATCACGACGGGATCTACGGCTCGCTCGAGTTCGCACATGCGGCGAAGCACTTCGGCGTCCGGCCGATCACGGGCGCGGAGCTGACGCTGGACGGCGGCTCGCACGTGACGCTGCTCGTCGAGTCGCCACAGGGCTACGCAAATCTCTGCCGGCTCATCACCCATGCGCATGCACACACGCGGCCGAAGGAGGGGAGAGACCCGCTGCCGCCGTCGCTCGATCCGCGCCGGCTCGAGGAGCTGAACGACGGGCTCGTCTGCCTCTCCGGCTGCGCACGCCACGGGCTCGCCGTGCTCGACCCCAATGCCGTCGCGCGCATCGCACGCGCCTTCGGCCCCGAACGCTTCTTCGTCGAGGTGCAACGCCCGTACGAGCGCGGTGACGTGCGCCGCAACGCAGCATTGCGCCACCTCGCCGAGACACTGAAGGTACGCACCGTCGCCACCGGCGACGTGCACGCACACGATGCGCGCCGCGGCGCGCTGCAGGACGTGCTCGTCGCGATCCGCTGCCGCACCTCGCTCGACGGCAGCGAGCGCGAGCGGCGCGGCAACCACGAGTCCGTCCTCGTCGCGCCACAGGACATGCTCGACCGTTTCCCCGACGACGGCGACGCCGCAGCGCGCACCGTCGAGCTCGCCGAGCGGCTGACGTTCGACCTCACCGAGGAGCTCGGCTACCGCTATCCCGACTTCTCCGACGGCGCCGAGCCCGCGATCGTGCAGCTGCGCCGCGTCTGCGAGCACGCGTTCACCGAGCGCTACTCCAACCTCAACGGCCACAAGCGCCGCGTGCGCGAGCGGCTCGAAGAAGAGCTCACGCTGATCGACGAGCTCGGTCTCGCCGGCTTCTTCCTGCTCCACTGGGAGGTGCTCGAGCTCGCACGCGAGATCGCCTATGAGGTCCGCGGTCCCGGCTCGATGCGCCACGTTCTGCCGCCGGGGCGCGGGCGCGGCTCCTCGGTCGGCTCGCTCGTCTGTTACCTCACCGGGCTGTCGCACGTCGATCCCGTCGCAAACAATCTTTCGCTCGGCCGCTTCCTCAACCGCGAGCTGTCCTCGGTGCCCGACATCGACCTCGACTTCCCGCGCGACATCCGCGAGAAGCTGATCGTCGGCGTCACCGAGAAGTACGGCCGCGACCACGCCTCGCTCGTCGCGAGCTTCTCGACGTACCGGTCACGCGGCGCAATCCGCGACGTCGGCAAGGCGCTCGGCCTGCCGTTCGCCGACCTCGAGCGGCTCGCAAAGCTCTCCGACGGCTGGAACGCCGCCCGCGTCGGCGAGGAAGTGCTCATGCTCCCCGACGCCGCGCAGAAGCTGGCGTCGCCGCGCTGGCGTGCGTTCGCAGAGCTGTGCACGGAGATCGCCGGTCTGCCACGGCACATCTCGCAGCACCCGGGCGGGATGGTGATCTCCACGCGACCGCTCATCGAGATCGTCCCTGTGCAGCCGTCGGCAATGGCGGGCCGGCAGATGTGCCAGTGGGACAAGGACTCGTGCGCCGATGCAGGCTTCCTGAAGATCGACCTGCTCGGGCTCGGAATGCTGTCCGCGGTCGAAGAATGCGTCGACCTGATCGCACGCACACGCGGCGAGCTGATCGACCTTTCGCGCATCTCGCTCGACGACAAGGACGTGTATGCGGAGATCCAGAACGCCGACACGGTGGGCTGCTTCCAGATCGAGAGCCGCGCGCAGATGCAGACGATCCTGCGCACGCGCCCGGAGAACCTCGACGACCTGACGGTGCAGGTCGCGCTCGTGCGTCCCGGGCCGATCCAGGGCAAGGCCGTCCATCCGTACATCGAGCGTCGCCAACTGCTGCGCGAGGACCCGACGTACGAGCCGCCTGCCGACCATCCGCTGCTGCAGGTGCCACTGCGCGAGACGCTCGGCGTGATCGTCTTCCAGGATCAGGTGCTCGACGTCGCGATCCATCTCGCGGGGTTCACCGTCGGCGAGGCCGAAGGACTGCGGCGCGCGATGAGCCGCAAGCGCTCGCTCGCCGCGCTCGAGGCGTATCGCGAGCGCTTCATCGCCGGCGCGATCGACAAGGGCGTCGACGAGCAGGTCGCCCACTCGGTCTACGACAAGCTCGTCGCGTTCTCCGGATTCGGGTTCCCGAAATCGCACTCCGCGGCGTTCGGGCTGCTCGCGTACCAGTCGGCCTGGCTGCGCCATCACTACAGCGCCGAGTTCCTCGCCGCCCTGCTCAACGCGCAACCGATGGGCTTCTATCCGCCGGCGACGCTCGTCCGCGA
>DATEXK010000033.1:0-2276 GCA_035257065.1 Gaiellaceae bacterium
GCGGCGCAGAACCCTCGAGAACAAGGGTGGGATCGACCCGCGCCGCCTCGCGGGCTGCTGCGTCGAGGTCGAAGAGGACTTCGCTCGCTGCGAACTGCCGGGCCGTGGCCGTCTTTCCGCAGGCTTTCGGGCCTTCGATGACCACAGCGCCGGCGGCCCGGAGTCGGGATTGAAGCTCGCGATCGCTGATTCGTGGTTGATAGGCCGTAGGCTCTTCCTGCCGATTCTAGGGGGAGATTTGCAATAATCGTAGGGGGAGACACGCAACTTGTCTAGGGGGGGATTAGCAATCCTACCAGGGGGCTACATGCAACGCGGTCCTCGCCGACGAAGACCGCGGCTCGACACTCGCGTCAGATGGATAGCGCGGACGCGAGCTGCGTCGACAACTCTGCCGTGCCCGCTGCGGCGAGGCGGGAGCGTCCGAGCAGGTCGAGCTCGGCTTCCTCGAAGGCGCGCGGGTCGTCGAAGAGCTCGAGCGAGAGGCCGACCTCGCGACAGAGGAGCTGCGCCGCCGCGATGTCGACCGAGCGCGCCGCCTTCAGCGAGCAGACGGCGTCGAGGCGGCCGGCGGCGAGGTGGCAGAGCGAGAGGGCGAGCGAGCCCATGATGCGCAGCCGGTACGCGAGGTCGACGACGGCAGGCGCCTGCGCCGCGATCAGCGAGGTGAGCGTCGCCTCGAAGCTGAGGATCTCGATCGGGTCCTTCGGCTTGACGCCGCCGAGCGGCTCGCCGTTCAGCGTCGCGCCTTCGCCACGCCGGCCGATCCACTCGTCGCCGGTGCCGAAGTCGTAGACGTAGCCGAGGAACACGTCGCCCATGCGCTCGCCGTCGGCGAACGCGATCGAGAGCGCGAAGCAGGGGAGGCCGCGCTTGGCGTTGAGCGAGCCGTCGATCGGATCGACGACGACGAGCGTCGCGCCGTCGCCGAAGCGGCCGACTTCCTCGGAGACGATCGTGACGTCGAGGTCGCGGAAGCGCGCGAGGATCGCGTCCTCGGCCGCCTGGTCGACGGCGGTCGTCTCGTCGCCGCCCTCGCCCTGGCGGACGACCGGCTCACGCTCGATGCGCGTGGGCTGCTCGACGAGCACGGCCTTGACGTCCTCGACTGCGCCGCGGCAGACGGCGATCCAGTCAGGTTCAGACGGGGCCGTCACAGCGCGTAGAAGAGCAGGCCGGAGGTGAGCTTCGGATAGAAGAACGTGCTCTTCTGCGGCATCACGTCGCCGCGGCCGGCGATCTCCCACACGTCTTCGATGCGAGTCGGACGCAGCAGGAATGCAGCTTCCGCGTCGCCGCGGTCGACGGCGGCGATCGCCTCGCGCGCCTGCGGCGTATAGGTGACGCCCTGCGGTGCGAGCTTGTCGACGATCTCCGGATCCGATCCGTCGCCTTCGAGCAACTCGTACCTGCCGTCGCGGTAGAGCACGAGGCCGGGGAGCTCGTCGCCGGGTACGTCGATCGGCGTGCCGCTGACGCCGTTCACCGATTGCGCGATGCGATGCGTCGGGAAGATCGTCAGGCCTTCCTGATCGGTGGGGACGATCACGACCATCATCCACGCGCTCTCCTCGGAGCCCTCGCGCTCGTGGAACGCGAGCGTCGTCTCGTAGCGATGGTGCCCGTCGGCGATCAGCAGCTGGGCGTCCGCGAGCTCCGCCGTGAGCGCGTCACCGAACTCGGCGTCGAGCCGCCAGAGCCGTGCGCTGACGCCGCCCTCCTCGGCTTGGAGGTCGGGCTCGCCGAGCCCGTCGAGCGCGATCGAGCCGTCCCAGAGCAGGAAGATCGGCTCGAGCTGCGTGCGCGTCGCCTCGAGCAGCCGCAGGCGGCCCTCCTTGGGGCCCGCGTGCGTGCGCTCGTGCGGGAGGATCACGCGATTCTCGTAGGGCTCCACACGGAGCGCCGCGACGAAGCCCTCGCGCGTGCGCGCGACGCCGTCGGGGCCGATGTACTCCTGCGCGAGCCACCAGTACGACGGCTCCTGTTCCTCGACGAGGACGCCGGTCTCGCGCCAGTCCGCCAGGTCTTCGGCGGCCTGCTCCTCCGAGTCGGGCAGGGTCAGGCGCACGACGTTGTGCGGGCTGCGGTGCTTGTACTCCTTGCGCTCCTCGGGGGAGATGACGTCGTAGGGGGGTGCGACGAGGTCGGCGAGCGGCCCGGCGACCCCTTCGTCGAAGCGGAGCGCGCGAAACGGGCGGATCGTGGCCATCGCTCTGACCGTACCAGCGGGCCGGATCCGCAGGTGACCATTCCGGTCCTGGCCGGGCTCGCGCCTA
>DATEXK010000034.1:0-7544 GCA_035257065.1 Gaiellaceae bacterium
GCGACGAGGTCGGCGAGCGGCCCGGCGACCCCTTCGTCGAAGCGGAGCGCGCGAAACGGGCGGATCGTGGCCATCGCTCTGACCGTACCAGCGGGCCGGATCCGCAGGTGACCATTCCGGTCCTGGCCGGGCTCGCGCCTAGACTCAGCTCATGACCGCGATCGCGCAGCTCGAGGAGAACCGCACGGTCGAGGGGGTCTATGCGGTCGCGAAGAAGGAGCGGCTGCGGACGAAAAACGGTGCGCCGTATCTCGCGCTCGAGCTCGTCGACCCGAGCGGTCGCATCTCGGCGCGTGTCTGGAACGACGTCGAGCTGCTCGACACGCGCTTTGGCGAAGGGGATGCAGTGCGCGTGCTCGGCCGCGTGGAGAAGTTTCGCGACCGTCTGCAGCTCGACGTGCGCACGCTCGAGCCGGCGGAAGGCGTCGATCCCGGTGCGATGGCGCCGGCGATGCGACGCGACGCGGACGAGCTCGAAGGCTTCCTCGAGTTTCTCGTCGCAGAGATCACGCACCCGGGTCTGCATGCCGCGGTCGAGCACGTGCTCGACGCAGAGACGCGCGCCGCGATGCGCTCACTGCCGGCAACGCTCGACGGTCACCATTCGTATGCGGGCGGCCTGCTCGAGCACACCGTCGGTGTCGCAACGCTGTGCCGCGAGACGGCGCAGCTGCACCAGCGCCTGCGCATCGACCTGCTGCTCAGCGCGGCGCTCGTGCACGACGTCGGCCGGACGCGCGAGCTCGGGCGCGGGCCGGTCTTCCGCCCGACCGACGAGGGACGGCTGCTCGGCCACGTGCACCTCGGCTTGCGGCTGATCGAGGAGCGCGCCCCGGAGCTCGATGCCGGAGTACGCGCGGAGCTGTTGCACGCCGTCTCGTGCCATCACGACGTTCGCGGTGCGCGCACGGCCGAAGCGGCGGTCCTCTACCACGCGAACCAGCTCGACGCCGTCGCGGCGACGAGACCCGTCAACGATTGACCGGGATCCTGCTGGCTCTGGCCGCGAGCCTCTCGTGGGGTGTCGCGGACTTCGGCGCGGGCGTCGGCTCGCGGCGGCTGTCGGTGCCGCTCGTGATCGTGGCGTCGCAGGCCGCCGGGCTCGTGTTCGTCGTGCTTTTGCTGGCGGTCTTCCGCCCGAGCCTGCCGACCGGCGCGCAGCTCGCGTGGGGCGGGCTCGCCGGCGCGATCGGCGTCCTCGGCTTGCTCGCGTTCTACCGCGCACTTTCGATCGGCGCGATGGGGATCGTCGGGCCGATCAGCGCGACCGGCGTCGTCGTGCCACTCACGTACGGGCTCGCGCGGGGCGAGCGGCCGTCGACGATGCAGCTCGTCGGTGTTGGGCTCGCCATCGTCGGCGTGATCGCCGCATCGATCGAGAAGTACGTCGACGCGCACGGCAGCCGGATCGGCGCGGGCGTCGGGTTTGCCCTGCTCGCGGCACTCGGCTTCGGCGGCTCGATCTCCGCGCTGAGCAAAGCGGCGGCGGGCGGCGCATTGTGGGCGCCGCTCCCGATGCGCGTCGTGGGCATTCCGCTGATCCTGTGCGTCGTGCTCTTCCTGCGCCCGTCCACGGAAGGGCTGCGCACGTCGTGGCGGCTGCTCGTCGGGATCGGCGTCTGCGACACGGGAGCCAACATCCTCTTCGGGCTCGCGTCGACGCGCGCGCTGCTCAGTGTCGTATCCGTGCTGGCGTCGCTCTATCCCGTCGTGCTCGTCGCGCTCGCTCGCGTACTGCTGCACGAACGGATCGCGAAGCACCAGCTCGGAGGCGTCATGCTGGCGCTCACCGGCGTGGCGCTGATCAGCGCAGGCTAGAGCGGGAGCTCGCCGACGCGCTGCTCGATCGTGGCGCGGAGCTCGCGCGCGTCCTCGAGGCAGAGGCCGGCAGGATCGGCCAGGTTCCAGTCGCTGTACTGCTTGCCGGGGATGACCGGGCAGGCGTCGCCGCAGCCCATCGTCACGATGAGATCGGCCCATTCGACGTCGTCGCGGGTGAGCGCCTTCGGCGTGCGCCCGGAGACGTCGATGCCGACCTCGTCGAGCACGTCGACGACCACCTCCAGGATCTCGTCTGCGGGCTCCGAGCCGGCGGAGCGCCCCTCGCCGCCGCGACGCTCGTAGAGCGCCTGCGCGATCTGCGACCGGCCTGCGTTCTCGACGCAGACGAAGAGGACGCGGGTCATCAGACGTTGAAGCGGATGTTCAGGACGTCGCCGTCCTCGACGGCGTAGGTCTTGCCCTCGAGCCGCTGCTTGCCCGCGCGCGTGGCCTCGGTGTGGGAGCCGGCGGCAACGAGGTCGTCCCAGCGGATCACCTCGCAGCGGATGAAGCCGCGCGCGATGTCGGAGTGGATCGTGTCGGCCGCTTCGATCGCGGTCTGGCCCTTGCGCAGCGTCCACGCGCGCGTGTCCTTCTCGCCCGCGGTGAAGAACGTGATCAGGTCGAGCGTGTCCGCGAACCGGCGCACGACCTCGTTGAGCGCGGACTCGCCGCTGCCGCGGAACTCCGCCGCCTCCTCGTCGGGCAGCTCGGCGAGCTCGGCCTCGAGCTTCAGGTCGATCCCGTTCGAGCCGTTCTCGATCGCGATCATGGGCTTGGTGGTCAGGGGCTCGAGCTCGGGCGGCAGCTCGTCGGGCCAGTCGGCCATCGTCTTCCCCGAGTCGAGGTGCGCGAGGAGCTTCTCGAGCTGCTCGACCTCCTTGCGGAGGGTTGCGTCGCCCGACCTCGCCTGCTTCGTGATGCGCTCGAGCCGCTTCTCGACGTGGTCGCGGTCGGCGACGAGCAGCTCGAGCTTCAGCGTCTCGAGGTCGTCGGCCGGCACGTGCGTCCCGGAGAAGCCGTCGAGCACGACGAGCAGCGCGTCGACCTGGCGCAGGTTGCCGAGCAGCGCCGGGCCGGTGCCGCGCACCTCGGAGACGCGGATCGCTGCGGGCGTGACCTTCCGCGCGTGCACGACGTCGGCGAGCTGCTGGAGCCGCGGATCGGGGATGGCCGCCATGCCGACCTCGCCGTGCGCCTTCGCGCCGGTGAGAGCTTCGAACAGCATCGACTTGCCGGAGCTGGGCAAGCCGACGATCCCGACTTCGAGCGCCATGCGCCCAGGCTAGTGGTTCGGCCGGTGACGTTGCGCGGTCTCCGGGTCGCTAGCACCAAGCGGGAGGTCGTCGGCGTCCGTCGTCAATGCTGGTTGCATTAACAAGGACGACGGCGGACTCCCGCGCAGCGTGATCGCGGGTCGGAGGCCCCGCGACGTTGCCGGCCGGGCCACTAATGGTTCGGCTCTTCGACCTGCTTCTGAAGCGACGCGAGCGCCCGGTGCTGGAGCGACTTGATCGCGCCCTCGCTCTTGTCGAGGATCTTCGCAACGTCGGCGTTCGCAAAGTTGAAGACGAACTTCAGCGTCAGCACCTGCTGTTGCTCGTGCGAGAGCGTCTCGATCAGCTCGAGCATCGACTGGCGTCCGATCGACTGCATCGCTTCGGCCTCGGCGGAGGGCTCGTCGGAGTCGTACGGCTCGGGCACCTCTGCCTCGGGCTGCCAGCGGCGGTGGGAGCGAAAGTGGTCCATCGAGAGGTTGTGCGCGATCCGGAACAACCACGCCGAGAAGGGAGCGGACTGCCAGCGGAAGCGGCCGATCGACTCGAGCATCTTCAGGAACGTCTGCGTCGTCAGGTCCTCGGCGTCGTGGCGGTTCGCGACTGTCATGTGGAGGTAGCTGTAGATCCGGTCGAAATGGATCAGGTACAGCTCCTCGAGCGCGGCGCGATCGCCCTTCTGCGCTTGCTCGACGAGGGCGCGGACATGCGCGGTCGACTCGCTGCGCACAGGCTTTTCGGAGGCGTCCGAGCTCACGACGTCAGTTTCCCCCCGACCGGCGGCGGACTAACCCGAGCCGAAGCCGACGCGGCTCGACCGGTTGAAACGCCGGAAATACGCGACCTGCGGGACGACGACGTGGTAGGCGCCGTCCTCCGTGGTGAGCACGACGACGCGCGGTCCGTCCTCGTGGAGCGCCCGCTGGAGCTCCTCGGCGGCCGCGGCGTCGACGAAGCCGCCGATCACCTGCCCACCCTCGAAGCCGATCTCGACTCGAACCCGATCGTCGTCAGCCACTCGACACCACCTCCGAGAGAACGCCGTGGACAGAAGCCGGATGCACGAAAGCGACCTGAAGGCCGAAGAGGCCCTCGCGCGGCGTGAGGTCGATCAGCTCGGCGCCGTGCTCGGCGAGCTCGACGAGCGCCGATGCGACGTCGTCCACCTCGTACGCGACGTGGTGCATTCCAGGCCCGCGCTCGGCGATGAACTTGCCGACCGGCGTGTCGTCGCCGAGTGCCGCGAGAAGCTCGACGCGGCTCTCGCCGACGCGCATCGACGCCGCCTCGACGCCCTGGTTCTCCACGCGTGCCCGGTGCTCGAGGCGGCCGCCGAAGAGGCGCTCGTACGTTCGCACCGCTTCGTCGAGGTCCGCGACGGCGACGCCGACGTGGTGGATGCCTCGTGCTTCCACTCGGGCGATGCTATCCGGTGCCGGTCAGGTGCGGTCGGTCAGAACGGGAGCTCGGGCGTCGTCGCAGCGACGACCCGTGGCATACCGACCATGTCGGAGGCCCGCGACTCGGGCTCGACGTTGGCGAACAGCTCGACGACCTCGTCGCGGCCCAGCGTCTCCTTCTCCAGGAGCAGCGTGGCGATCTTGTCGAGCATCGCCCGGTGCTTCTTGAGCAGGCGGACGGCGTCCTCGTAGGCGCTGTCGGTGAAGCGTGCCTGCTCGCTGTCACGCAGCCGCTTCGTCTCTTCCGAGAGGGCGTAGTTGTCGGCGCGCATCGTGCGGGAGGAGACGCCGTCGGCCATGCCCCACTCGAAGACCATCGAGCGTGCGATCTCGGTCACCTTCTCGAGATCGTTCGCGGCGCCGGTCGTGACGCGGCCGAAGACGACCTCCTCGGCGGCGCGGCCGGCGAGTGCAACGACCATCCGGTCGATCAGCTCTTCCTTCGTGTGCAGGTAGCGATCCTCTTCCGGGAGATAGAACGCGTAGCCGAGCGCGTCGCCGCGCGCGACGATCGTGACCTTCTGCAGCTCCATCGCGGAGCCCATCAGGTGAGCCATCAGCGCGTGGCCGCCCTCGTGGTAGGAGAGGATGCGGCGTTCCTTCTCGGTGAGGACTTTCTTCTGCTGGAGACCGGCGACGACGCGCTCGAGTGCCGCGTCGAAGTCCATCTGCGTGACGAACTGGTCCTCGCGGCGGCCGGCGAAGATCGCGGCCTCGTTGCAGATGTTGGCGAGCTCGGCGCCGGTGAGGCCGCTCGTCTGCTTGGCGACGGTGCCCAGATTGACGTTCGAGGCGAGCGGCTTGCCCCGAGTGTGCACCTTGAGAATTGCCTCGCGGCCTTCGAGGTCGGGCGGCGGGACGAGCATCTGGCGGTCGAAGCGGCCGGGGCGGAGCAGGGCGACGTCTAGATCCTGGATGCGGTTGGACGCGCCCATCACGACGACCTGGCGGGCGCCTTCGAAGCCGTCGAGCTCGACGAGCAGCTGGTTGAGGGTCTGATCCTGCTCGCGGTTGAAGCCGTGGCCACTGCGCTGCGCGCCGACGGCATCGAGCTCGTCGATGAAGACGATCGCGGGCGCGTTCTTGCGCGCCTCCTCGAAGAGCTTGCGGATGCGGGCCGCGCCGAGGCCCGCGAACATCTCGACGAACGAGGATGCGCTCGCGGAGTAGAAGTTCGCGCCGGACTCGTGGGCGACCGCTCTGGCAAGCAGCGTCTTGCCGGTTCCGGGCGGTCCGTACAGGAGCAGCCCCTTCGGGACCTTCGCGCCGAGGCGCTCGAAGCGCTTCGGGTCGCGCAGGAAGTCGACGACCTCCATCAACTCGGCGCGAACCTCTTCGACACCGGCGACGTCGTCCCAGGTCGTGTACGACTTCGCCTTCGAGTCGGAGTGGGTCGGCTTGATGCGCGGCATGATCCCGACCGTCTTCCACAGCAGCCACGCCATCAGAATCAGGATCAGGAAGAAGCCGAGCGGAAGCCAGGTCGTGGCGAAATTCGCGGCTTGATGGAACCAGTTCCCAACCATGCTTTCGTCTCATCGGCAGCGGGACGGGAATCCCTTAGCCGAGGGAGCGGATCACCTCCTCCACGGTGGAGAGCTCGACGCCGCGGTCGCGCCAGACGGCCAGACAGGCCGCAGTGCGAGTCTCGTCGAGCCCCCGGGCGGCGTCCTCGACGAAGCGGACACGGCGGCCGCGCTGGAGGAAGCCGAGGATGGCGGCGTCGTCGCAGACGTCGGTCGCGACGCCGAAGACGACGATCTCGTCGGGGTCGAGCGCGGCGAGCAGGGGGTCGGTGTTCGGGTTCGTGAAGACGTCGAAGCTCTTCTTCAGGAGCAGGATCTCGCGGTGGCCGTCGATCATCGAGGTGACCAGGCCGGGCGGGAACGGCAGGAGCGAGAGCGGCAGCGGGTCGCGCTGCTTCGTCTCGAGGATCTTCTCGGCGCCACGCGTCCCGCGCAGGCAGTGCGGCGGGTACGTGTTGCGGAAGTCGGGCGCGTCGGAGATCTCGGGGTCGGTCAGCTCGTGGTCGTCGGCGGACGCGACGTGGGTGAGCCGTGCGGCGCGCGCCGCGTCGACGAGCAGCTCCATCGCCGGCGCAACGTCCCTCGCACCGGGGACATAAAGCTTCCCCGACGGCTCCATGAAGTCGACCTGCGTGTCGACGTCCCAGAGGATGCGACCGGCCATTCGGACATTGTTGCTTCTCCGCTGTCCTGAGGCGACAGATGTCCCGGCAGGACACGTCTCGGTGCCAGGCACCGAGACATGTCTGCGGGGGCGATGGTGTCCGTATTGGACGTCTTGTGCGACCGGCGCCTGAAGGGGAAGCATCGGCGTATGCCGCGGAAGAAGAGAGATACAGCTCCCGGAATCCATCACGTCGTGGTTGGGGCGACGGGACCGTCGCCGTACTTCGCCGATGACATCGACCGGATCACGTGGGTGCGGTTTCTGCTCAAGATGCTCGCCCAGTACAAGTGGACTTGCGTCGCTCTCTGCCAGATGACCACGCACGTTCACGCCATCTTCGAAGTGCCGGACGAGTCGCTTCCCATCGGCATGCACACGCTCAACACGGCGTATGGAAAGCGATTCAACGCCCGGCACGATCGACTCGGCAATCTCTTGCGGACGCGCTACTGGTCGACGCGGATGAAGGACGACGCCCAACTCCTGGCCGCGTTCCGCTACGCGGCACGCAATCCGATCCGCGCCGGCATATGCGAGCGGCCGGAGGACTGGTTCTGGAGCAGCTTCGCCACGTCGTGCGGCCTCGCGCTGACCTTTCCGTTCGTCGACGCGTCGCGCGTGCTCTCGCTCCTCGATGCTTCCCCGACAGCCCCCGGACAGGCCTTGATTGCACTCGTCCGCGATTGACATGTCCTGGTGCCAGGCACCGAGACATGCCCGTTGGAAACACCGTCGACGCTAGGTGACGAGCTCGAGGCGCGGACTCTCGCGGTAGTAGCGGCCGAACTTCGCC
>DATEXK010000035.1:0-10012 GCA_035257065.1 Gaiellaceae bacterium
GCCCGCGGCTCTTGGATCGGCCTCGACTTCTCGCACACCCGCGGCGACCTTGTTCGCGCGGCGCTCGAGAGCGTGGCGTTCGAGTACGCCGGCTTCCTGCAGCGCGCGCTGCAGCTCTATCCGGAGACCGTTCCGCTCGACGTGCGCGTGATCGGCGGCGGCAGCGACGACCGCCTGTGGAACGGGATCAAGGCAGCCGCGCTCGACCTGAGCTACGTGCGCCTGCAGCGCGAGAGCTTCAGCTGCTGGGGCTCCGCGCTCGTCGCGGCCGCGGCGGTCGGCGCGGTCGACGATCTCGGCGCCGCGGCGCTCACGGCCACGGCCGAGCGCGAGCGCGTCGATCCCGATCCGACGCTTCGCTCTCTCTATGCCGGGCGGCTGCGCGACTACCGGAACGCCGTCGACCTACTCGCCCCGTCTCCTCAGGAGGTCAACGCATGAGCCCGTTTCGTCTCGCCGTCGTAGGCGCCGGCCGCTGCGGCATGGTGCACGCAACCAACGCGCGCCGCTGGGTCTCGGCGGCCGAGCTCGCGTGCATCGTCGACGCGGACGCCGCCAAGGCGAGCGAGGTGGGCGAGGAGCTCGGCGTCGCGTCGTACACGAGCCTCGAGGCCGCGCTCGAAGGCGACTCCTTCGAAGGCGTCGTCATCACCACGCCGACGTTCACGCATCCGCAGATCGCGATCCTCGCCGCCGGCGCGGGCAAGCACGTCTTCTGCGAGAAGCCGATGGCGATCACCGTCGAGGAGTGCGACGAGATGAGCGCGGCCGCCGAAGAGGCGGGCGTCGTCCTTCAGATCGGCTTCGTGCGCCGTTTCCAGCCGGAGTTCGTCGAGGCGAAGAAGCGCATCGAGGCCGGAGAGATCGGCGAGCCGATGATCGTCAAGTCGCTCACGCGCGGGCCCGGCCTTCCGCCCGCGTGGGCGCACGAGCTGGAGCGCTCGAACGGGATGCTCGCCGAGGTCAACAGTCATGACTTCGACTGCACGCGCTGGCTCGTCGGCTCCGAGATCGAGCGTGTGTACGCGGAGACGGCGAACTTCAAAGGCGCGGACCGCGGCGTCACCGCGGCGAACTTCTACGACAACGCCGTGGTCGCGCTGCGCTTCGCGAGTGGCGCGCTCGGCACGATCGACGGAACGTGCCCCGTCGACGTCGGCTACGACGCGCGCGTCGAGGTGCTCGGAACCGAAGGCCTGCTCGTCGTGGGCGACCACCGCGCGATCGCGCTGCTCGAGATCCGCACGCGCGGCACCGGCGAGGTGCCGACGTACTCGAGCTGGCCTCAGCGGTTCGAGTGGGGCTATCGCGAAGAGCTTCGCGGCTTCGTCGAGGCGGCGACGGGCGAGCGCGAGGTCGCCGTCGGCGGGGTCGACGGCCGCGCCGCGGTCGCCGCCGTTCGCGCCTCGAATCGCTCCTGGCTCGAGGGCCGGCCGGTGCTCGTCGGCGCGGAGGTGCCCGCCTGATGCGTGCCCTCGCGTTCCGCCGGCCCGAGGGTCTCGTCCTCGAGGAACGGTCGCAGCCCCACGCCGGCGCCGGCGAGGCGGTCGTTCGCGTCGAGGCGTGCTCGATCTGCGGGACCGACCTCCGCATCGCGTCGGGCGCGCACCGCGCCTACGCGCACGCGGACGGGCGCGTGCCCGGGCACGAAGTGGTCGGTGTCGTCGTCGAGGCCGGGGACGGCGCGGCCGTGGGCGAGGGCGACCGTGTCTTCGTCGCGCCGAACTACGGCTGCGGGCGGTGCCGTTATTGCCTGCGCGGCGACGTCAACCTCTGCGAGACGCCGCGCGCGATCGGGATCACGGAGGACGGGGCGTTCGCCGACTACGTGTTTCTGCCGGCAGAGCTCGTCGCGCAGGGCAACCTGCTCGCGTGCCGGGACGGCTTCGACGCGGGCACCGTCGCCCTCGCCGAGCCGCTTGCCTGTGCGCTGCGCGGCTCGCGCGCCTGCCGTATCGGCGAGGGAGACACCGTGGTCGTCTTCGGCGCCGGCCCGATCGGGCTCTTCCACGTCGCGCTTGCGCGCGTCGCGGGCGCGGCCGAGATCCGCGTGTGCGAGCCGAACGTCGTACGCCGCGAGCGCTCGCTCGCGTGGGGCGCGACCGCAGGCTATGCGGACGCAGCCGAGGTGCCGGACGGCGCCGACGCGGTGATCGTTGCGGCGCCCGTACCCGCGGCGCAGCAGCGCGCGCTCGAGCTTGCCGCCGGCGGCGGCCGCGTCAACTTCTTCGCCGGCCTCGCGCGCGATCGGTCTCGTGTCGAGCTCGACACGAATCTCATTCACTACAAGGAGCTCGTCGTCACGGGTACGACGGCGAGCACGAACGACGAGTGCCGTGCAGCGCTCGACCTGATCTTCGACGGTCTCGTGGACACGGCTTCCCTGATCGATGCGCGCTTCGACCTGAGCTCGGCGCGTGAGGCGTTCGAGCTCGCCGGCTCCGGTCGGGCGCTGAAAGTGGTGATCGAACCATGAGCACGACCCTGCTCGACCCGTTCTCCCTCGCTCTCGACCTCGAATCGGGCCGCCTGGATCCCGCGACGACCCGCATCGAGCGCCGCACCTCCGACCTGCGCGGCGCGTTCGCCGACGAGGCCGCGCTTGCGCGACTCGCCGAGGGCGGCGACCCTCTCGTGTACGAGGTCCTGCAATACGACGTGCCCGAGGAGACGGGGCAGCTCATCTGCTGCACGACCGTGATCCACCCCGGCACCGTCGGCGACGAGTACTTCATGACGAAGGGCCACTACCACTCCGTGCGCGAAACGGGCGAGGTGTACGTCGGCCTGTCCGGGAGCGGTTACCTCCTCCTCATGACCGAGGAAGGTGGCAGCTCTGCCCTCCGGATGGAACGGGGCACGGTCGCCTACGTGCCGCCGTGCTGGGCGCACCGCACGGTGAACACCGGCGACGAGCCGTTCGTCTTCTTCGCCGTCTATCCGGGGCAGGCCGGGCACGACTACGGCTCGATCGAGCAGACGGGCTTCACGCAGCGCGTGCTGCGCACACCCGGCGGGCCGGAGCTGAGGTGAGCGCCACGGCGCACGCCGGACAGGTCGCACCGCGCGCCGTTCGCGACTGCGTCGTCGTCGTGACGCCGCGCTCGTTCGGCATGCACGACGCCGGGCTGCGCGAGGAGCTGGAGCGCGAGGTCGGCGAGGTCCGCTACCGGCCCGGCCCGCTCGCGGCCGGCGAGCTCGCAGACGAGATCGCCGACGCGGACGGACTGCTCGCCGGGCTCGACGAGATAAACGCCGACGTCTTCGCCCGGGCGGCCCGGCTCCGCGTCGTCGCGCGGTACGGCGTCGGCGTCGACCAGGTCGACCTCGAGGCCGCCGAGCGCCACGGCGTGATCGTGACGGCCACTCCCGGAGCGAACGCGAACGCCGTCGCCGAGCTGACGATCGCGCTCGTCTTCGCGCTCGCGCGGCCGCTCGTCCTCGGCCGCGAGCGGGTCCTCGCCGGAGAATGGCCGGCCCTGCGCGGCGTAGAGCTCTCCGGCCGGACGCTCGGCCTCCTCGGCCTGGGACGCATCGGCTCGCTCGTCGCCGCGAAGGCGGCGGGACTTGGGTTGCGCGTGCTCGCGCACGACCCGTTCGTCGCGGAGAGCGACGTCGCGACGCTCGTGTCGCTCGAGACGCTCGCGGCGGAGTCCGACTTCCTCTCGCTGCACGCACCGCTCACGGACGACACCCGCGGCATCGTCGGCCGGACGCTGCTCGGGAAGCTGAAGCCCGACGCCGCGCTCGTGAACACGGCGCGCGGCGATCTCGTCGACGAGGACGCGCTCCTCTGGGCGCTCGAGGAGGGGCCGCTGCGTGCCGCCGCACTCGACGTCCTCTCCGAGGAGCCGCCGCGGCCCGGCCACCCGCTGCTCGACCGCGACGACGTGCTCGTCACGCCGCACGTCGGCCCGCACACCGCTGAGGCGACGACGGCGATGGGACGGATGGCGCTCGACGAGCTCCTCGCCGTCCTCGCCGGCCGCGCGCCGGCGTATCCCTGCCTGCCGAAGAAGAAGGAGACATCCAGATGACGACCGCAAGCACGGCGACCGCGACGAAGCGCTTCTCCTTCGTCGGCGTGACGACGGGCAAGTCGGCGATCATGCGCGTGTTTCCCGCCTGGGCCGAGCATCTCGGCCTCGGCGACGTCGCGATGAGCGGGCACGACGTGCCCATTCACGCAGACCACGCGCTCTACCGCGAGCTCGTACAGCGGCTCAAGGACGACCCGCTCGACCTCGGCGGCCTCGTGACGACGCACAAGATCGACCTGTTCGAGGCCTGCCGTGACCTCTTCGACTTCGTCGACCCGTACGCGGCCCTCTGCGGCGAGGTGTCGTCGCTCTCGAAGCGCGACGGGCTCTTCCGCGCACACGCGAAGGATCCGATCTCCTCGGGGCGCTCGCTCGACGAGTTCGTCCCGCAGGGCTACTGGGCGGAGACGGGCGCCGACGTGCTCCTCTTCGGCGCCGGCGGATCGAACCTCGCGATCACCCTCCACCTGCTGCAGGGACGCCCGCCGGAGGACCGGCCGCGCCGCATCGTCGTCGTCAACCGGAGCGCGCCGCGCCTCGCGTCGATGCAGGCGGTGCACGAGCAGATCGGAGCGGACGCCGACTTCGAGTACATCCACAACGACGATCAGCAGGAGAACGACCGCCTGCTCGCGGCGGTGTCGCCGGGCGCGCTCGTCGTCAACGGCACCGGCATGGGCAAGGACAGCCCGGGCAGCCCGATCAGCGGCGGCGGCGTCTTCCCCGAGCGCGCGCTCGTGTGGGAGCTGAACTACCGCGGCGAGCTCGACTTCCTGCACCAGGCAGAGCGACAGCAGCACGAGCGCAACCTCGTGATCGAGGACGGCTGGCGCTACTTCATCCACGGCTGGACGTGCGTGATCGAGGAGGTCTTCGACATCGAGATGACGCCGCAGGTCGTCGACGCGCTCTCGGACATCGCACTCCGGCTACGCGAAGCGTGAAAGGAGACCGAACGATGAAGATCGGAATCGACAGCTACTGCTTCCACCGCTACTTCGGCGAGATCTACGAGGGCCTGCAGACCGATCCCGGCACGCGCTGGCGGATGGAGAAGGAGTTCCTCGACTTCGCGCTCGTGCAGGAGATCGACGAGGTCGCGCTCGAGGCCTGCTTCTTCGACGCGCTCGACGACGGGCTCTGCGCGGAGATCAAGGACCGGCTCGACGACGCGGGCCTCGACCGCGTGCTCGGCTGGGGGCATCCCGAAGGGCTCTGGGGCGGCACGAGGCCCGACGAGCTCGAGGCGCTGAAGCGGCACATTCCCCAGACGCTCGAGCTCGGCTCGACCCGCATGCGCATCACCGCGGCGAGCATGAACTACGCGAAGGCGCCGCGCGAAGAGCTGATCGGCCACGTCGTGCCGATGCTGCGCGACGCGACCAAGGTCGCCGAGGAGCACGGCGTCATGCTCGCGCTCGAGAACCACATCGACTTCACGTCGCTCGAGATGGTTCGCATCCTCGACGAGGTCGACTCCGACTACCTGCGCGTGAACTTCGACACCGGCAACACGATCCGGTTGTTCGAGGACCCGGTCGAGGCGGCCGCGAGGCTCGCGCCGTACACGGTCTCGACGCACACGAAGGACATCGCCACGCGGGTGAAGGGCGGCAGCCCCGCCGACAACTTCACCTTCTGGCCGTCCTGCCCGGTCGGCGACGGCCTGATCGACATGCCGGGCGTCGTCGAGGCGCTGCGCGCCGGCGGCTTCGACGGCTGTCTCGGCGTCGAGGTCGACCTCGTCGGCGAGCAGTGGGTCGACAGCGGCGAGGAGGAGATCGTCCGCCGGAGCCTCGCGTACCTGCGCTCGATCGTGCCGTCGGCGGCGACGGCCTGAGGAGATGAACGAGGAATGGCACTGACACCCCCATCGCCCGACGAGCGGCGCTCCGTGGGCTTCGGCCTGCTGGGGTACGGATTCATGGGCAGGGCGCACTCGAACGCGCTGCGCACCATCCCGTACATCTTCTGGCCCTCCACGGGCCGCCCCGAGCTCGTCGGGATCGCCGGGCGCACCGAGTCGTCGGTGCGCGAGGCGGCCACGCGCTACGGCTATGCCTCGTGGTCGACCGACTGGCGGGACCTCGTCTCCGACGAGCGGGTCGACGTGTTCGACAACGTCGGCCCGGACGCCGAGCACGTCGAGCCGACGCTCGCCGCGATCGAGCACGGCAAGCACGTCGTCTGCGAGAAGCCGCTCGCGTCGAACGCCGTCGACGCGTTCCGCCTCTACGACGCCGCTGCAAATGCGGGCGTGAAGAACCTCGTCTGCTTCAACTACCGCTTCTTCCCGGCGGTCAGGCTCGCCTGGGAGATGCTGCAGGGCGGTGAGCTCGGCGAGCTGCACCAGGCGCGGTTCCGCTATTCGCAGGAGTGGCGCACCGACCCGGCGACGGAGCTCCCGTCGCCGACGGGCGTCATCGACATCATCTGCTCACACGCGATCGACCAGGCGCGCTTCCTCTGCGGCGAGATCGCATCCGTCTCGGCAGAGATCACCTCGATCGTGCCGGCGCGGACGTATCGCGGCGCGCCCGCACAGACCGACGACACCGTCTCGATCCTCGCCCGGCTCGACAGCGGTCTCGTGGCCACGATCGACGCGTCGCTCGTGTCGCCCGGCAGGAAGAACCAGCTCGCCTGGGAGATCAACGGGTCGAAGGGCAGCATCGCCTGGGACCTCGAGCATCCGAACGTCCTGCAGGTCTACCGGCGGGACGCCGGGCGGACGGCGGGATTCGCCGAGGTGATCGTGACCGAGGCCGACCATCCGCTCGTCGCGCCGTGGTGGCCGTCGGCGCACGTGCTCGGCTGGGAGCACGCGCACATCAACATGCTCGCGCACTTCACGAGCGCCGTCGCGGACGGCACGTCGGTCGAGCCGTACGGCGCGACCTTCCTCGACGGCCTGCGCGTCGCGCAGGTGGCGGAGGCGGCGCGCGAGTCGGCTGCGACGGGGCGGCGCATCGAGGTCGAGGGGGTGCCGGCCCGCTGACCAACGGCACGACATCTTCTTCCCGCGAAGCAAAGGAGTGAGAGTGGCCACCTATCGAGTCGCCGTGAACATGGAGTTCGTCCGCAGTGCGGACAAGAGCTTCGAGGACGGCGTGCGCATCGCCGGAGAGCTCGGCTATCGCTGGGTGGAGCCGATGGTGCACACCGGCTGGGAGCTGCTGAGCGAGGTGCACTACTTCCACTCCTTCTCGATGGAGGAGGACACGCTGCTGATGCGCGAGATCTGCGAGCGCTACGGCGTCGGCGTCGCGAGCATCAGCGGCCACAGCCCGTTGATGAAGCCCGAGGCCGCGGTGTCCCGGCTCACGCGCGCGATCGTGCTCGCCGACGCGGTCGGCACGCGCTTCGTGAACACCGACGAGATGGTGAAGCCCGACTGGATGGACGATGCGCAAGCGCACGAGGTGATGCGCTACACGCTCCAGAAGGCGGCGCTCGTCGCGGAGCGGCACGGCGTCTACGTCTGCATCGAGCCGCACGGCGTCTACACGAAGACGTCGGAGGGCCTGCTGCGCATCGTCGACCTCGTCCCGTCGCCGTGGATCCAGGTCAACTGGGACACGGGCAACGCGTACCTCGCCGGCGTCGAGGATCCCTACGAGGCGCTCGAGCGCGCCGCCTCCCGCGTCTTCCACGTCCACGCGAAGGACATCTCGCTCGAGCACAGCGAGCGCGAGCGCGGCAAGGTCACCGGCACGCCGGTCGGCTGCGCCTGCGGCGACGGCGTCGTCGACTGGGAGCGCGTCCTGCACATCCTCGACCCGCTCGACCGCGAGCTGACTCTCAGCGTCGAGTGCGGCACCATCGACGAGGCCGAGCGGAGCCTCGCGTACCTCGACGAGCTCGTGGCGGTCCGGCGGTGAGAGGCCGACGATGAAAGCCCGTCTCATTCCGCTGTATCTCACGTCGCCGGACGATCCCGACTTCGTCGCGCAGGTCGGAAGGCTGCGCGAGCTGCTCGCCGCGGAGGCGGAGCTGCTCGCGCCTCTGCCGCTCGGCGCTGCGCTCCCGGAGGCGGACGCCGTCGTGTTCCCGCAGCTCGTCGGCGACGCGTACCGTCGCGTGCCGGAGATCCGCGCGCTGACGCTGCCGATCCTCGTGCTCACGTCGGAGTTCGGGACGATGGCGATGTGGGACTGGGAGATCGTCAGCTACCTCCGCACAGAGGGGGTCGAGACGATCGCCCCGTACTCGCTCGCGGGCGCAGCGACGGTATGCCGTGCGCTCGTCGCGAAGCGCGAGCTGCGCGGCGGGAAGTTCCTCGTCTACCAGGACAGGCCGGGCGAGGGCGGCTTCCAGCCGAGCATCTTCAAGCGCTTCTACTGGTGGGAGGACGAATGCGCCGAGCGGATGCGCGACGTCTTCGGGCTCACGATCGTGAAGCGGAGCTTCGAGGAGCTCGGGCGTCGCGCGCAGGAGCTCCCCGACGACGTCGCGCGCGAGGAATGGGAGCGCTGGCGCGAGCGCGTGCCGCTCGGTGACGTCGGCGAGCGCGCGACGCTCAGCGCGCTGAAGCTCTACCGCGCGGTGCGCGACGACCTCGACGCCGAAGGGGGCGTGCTCGCGGCCGGCATCAACTGCCTGAACGAGTCCGCGTTCTCCGACACGACCCCGTGCCTCGCGTGGAACCTGCTCTACCAAGAGCGCGACCTGATCTGGGGCTGCGAGGGCGACACGGTCTCGATGCTCACGAAGCTCGTGCTGCACCGCTCGCTGCGCACGCCGGTGATCATGAGCAACCTCTATCCGTTCCTCATGGGGCAGACGGCGCTCAAGCACGAGCGCATCCCCGCCTTCCCCGAGGTGGACGAGCCCGACAACTACGTGCTCGCCGCGCACTGCGGGTACCTCGGCGTCGTGCCGCAGCCGTTCGCCACGGACTGGAAGCTGCGCGGCAAGGTCCTCGCGATCGTCGACGACAACGCGACGGCGATCGACGCGCGCCTGCCGGTCGGCGACCTGACACTTGCCAAGCTCGACCCGACGCTGCGCACGCTCGTCGTCGTCGAGGGGCGGCTGACGGGCTATGCCGGCTACCCCGGCTCCGACTGTCTCAACGGCGCGGTCATCCGCGTCCCCGACGGGCACGTGCTGATGGAGCGGCTGCCGTCGCACCACTCGCTGCTGACGGTCGGGCACGACCGTCCCGGTCTCGAGCTGCTCGGCCGGGTCTTCGGACTGACCATCGAGCGACCGGGCGCCTAGAGGAGGATCGCGATCGACGCCATCGCCAACCCAACGCTCGAGCAGCTCTACGAGGGGCTCGCACGGCGCCGCTACTTCGCGGACGAGGGCCTGCTGACGGCGGTGCACCTCGCGCTCCTGCTCGGCCGGCCGCTCATGCTGGAAGGCGAGCCGGGTGTCGGCAAGACGGAGCTCGCGGGCGCGCTCGCGGACGTGCTCGGGCGCGAGCTCGTCAGGCTCCAGTGCTACCAGGGGCTCGACGCGGGCCAGGCGCTCTACGAGTGGGACTACCCGAAGCAGCTGCTGCGCATCCGCTCGGCGGAGGCGGTGGGGGAGGAGGCCGGCGATCTCTACGGCGACGCGTTCCTGCTCGAGCGCCCGTTGCTGCACGCGCTCCGCGCCGGCGACCGCGCCGTGCTCCTGATCGACGAGATCGATCGTGCCGACAGCGAGTTCGAGGCCTTCCTGCTCGAGTTCCTGAGCGACTTCCAGATCACGATTCCGGAGCGAGGCAGCGTGCGGGCGGCGCGGCCGCCGATGGTCGTCGTCACGTCGAACCGCACGCGCGAGCTGCACGACGCGCTCAAGCGGCGGTGCATGTACCACTGGATCCCCTTCCCGGAGCCCGAGCGCGAGCGCGAGATCATCCGCGCGCAGGCGCCCGGCGTGGACGAGGCCGCGGCGGCGGCGCTCGTCGAGGCCGTCGTCGCGGTTCGGACGCTGCGGCTCGTCAAGCGGCCCGGCACGGCCGAGACGATCGACTGGGCACG
>DATEXK010000036.1:0-6289 GCA_035257065.1 Gaiellaceae bacterium
GTCAACTGCCTCGCTCCGAACGCGCGCACGCGCATGACGGAGGAGACGTTCGACATGGTCGCCCCCAAGGAGGGCTTCGATCCGCTCGACCCGTCGAACATGTCGCCGCTCGTCGTCGCGCTCAGCGCCGACGATGCGCAGCGCATCACCGGCCAGGTGTTCCACGTCTGGGGCGGCGCGATCAACGCCCTCCAGGGCTGGAGCCCCGGCGAGCTCTTCGAGAGCGGCGACAAGTGGGACGCCGACGCGCTGCTCGGTGAGCTCGTCGCCCGCTTCCCGGATGGGGCTGCGCCACCGGGGATGATGGCGGGCATGCAGGCCGCGGGCGGCCGTTCACTTCGCGCGACGTGAGTGAGCGCCGTCGCATCTACCTGATGCGGCATGCACAGGTGCGCTATTTCGGAACACTCGACCCGGAGCAGGTCGTGCTCACGGAGGACGGGCGACGCCAGGCCGCCGCCGTCGCGGCTGCGCTCGCCGAGGTCACGTTCGACCGGGTTGTCACAAGCGGCCTCGTGCGCACGCTCGAGACGGCGTCCATCGTCGCGCCCGGGATCGAGCCGGAGGCGCGCTACGGCCTGCGCGAGATCGAGAGCGGCGAGCTGCGCGGCCTCGCCCCCGAGACGGTGCAGGAGCTGATGGAGACCGCATTCCGCGGCGTCGTTCCCCTCGACACGCGCTTCCTCGGCGGAGAGTCGGTCGACGCGCTCTTCGACCGAGTGCTGCCCGAGCTCGACACCCTGCTTGCGGATGCCGGCTGGGACGTACTGCTCCTGATTCTGCACGGCGGAGTCAACCGCGCGATCCTCGGCCACGCCCTCACCGGTGAGCGGATCTTCCTCGGCGGCTTCGAGCAGTCGCCCGCGTGCATCAACATCATCGACGTCGCGGCCGACGGCGCCTCGATCGTCCGCGCCGTCAACCACACGGCCTATGACCCGGGCCATGTCGATGCCCCGCGCACGACGACGATGGAGCACCTCTGGGAGGAGTATCTCGCCTCCCGGGCCCGAAAGACGCAGTAGCCCTATCCCGCCGCGGCCCGATTCCGTAGGGTTGGGGCCGGTCCGGATGGGTCTCCTCTCTCTCGAGCATGCGTCACTTCGCTTCGGCGGCATCGTCGCGCTGGACGACGTATCACTCGACGTGGTCGAGGGCACGATCGCAGGTCTGATCGGACCGAACGGCGCGGGCAAGACGACCGCGTTCAACGTGATCACGCGCCTGTACCGCGTCGACTCCGGTGACGTGCTCTTCGACGGTCACTCGCTCATGCACACGCCTGCGAGCCGCGTGATCAAGCTGGGCATCGCGCGGACATTCCAGAACGTCGAGCTCTTTCCGAACATGACGGTGCTCGAGAACGTCCTCGTCGGCGCGCACACCGTCTCGCGCTTCCAGCCGGAGCACGCGCTGCGCGAACGCGCGCTCGAGACGCTCGAGCTGGTCGGGATTGCGAAGCACGCGCGCAATCAAGCCGCCGGACTGCCGTTCGGCACGCTCAAGCGCGTCGAGCTCGCCCGCGCACTCGTCTCGAAGCCGCGCCTGTTGCTCCTCGACGAGCCGGCCGGCGGGCTGAATCACGAGGAGGTCGAGGCGCTCGCCTCGTTCATCACGCGCCTCCGCGACGATCTGAAGCTCACGATCCTGCTCGTCGAGCACCACATGAACCTCGTGATGAGGATCTCCGACCACGTGCACGTGCTGAACTTCGGCCGCACGATCGCAAGCGGGCCACCCGAGACCATCCAGCGCGATCCCAAGGTGATCGAGGCGTACCTCGGCGGCGAGCTCGAGGCGACGGCATAGTGGCGGCGCTGCTCGAGCTCGAGAACGTCCGCGCGCGCTACGGGCCCGTGCAGGCGCTGCACGGTGTGTCGCTCGAGGTCGACGAGGGCCAGATCGTCGCCGTCCTCGGCGCGAACGGCGCGGGCAAGACGACGACGCTGCGCGCGATCTCGAACAGCGTCCGTCGCGAGGGCAGCATCCGTTTTGCCGGAAAGTCCGTCGGCCGAGGCGGGCCCGACGACGTGGCCCGGCTCGGCATCGCGCATGTGCCCGAGGGCCGCGGGACGTTTGCCGAGCTCACCGTCTGGGAGAACCTGCGGCTCGGCGCGTACACACGCCGCGGCTCCATCAAGGACGACCTCGCCCGGGTATCGGCCCACTTCCCGTGGATCGACGAGCGCCGCGACCAACAGTCCGGCACGCTCAGCGGCGGCGAGCAGCAGATGCTCGCCCTCGCTCGTGCACTCATGCAGCGCCCCCGGCTGCTCCTGCTCGACGAGCCGTCCCTCGGTCTCGCGCCGAAGCTCGTCACGGAGATCTTCCGCATCATCAAGGACCTGAACGACGTCGAGGGCCTCACCGTGCTCGTCGTCGAGCAGAACGCGCACATCGCGCTTCAGCTCGCGCAGAAGGCGTACGTGCTCGAGGTCGGCCGCGTCGCGCTGTCCGGACCGAGCACCGAGCTGCAGCAGCACGAATCCGTGCGCAGGAGCTACCTGGGGTACTGATGAGCGCCCTCGCCCGCAAGCTCGGAGTCGTCGCGCAGACGCGCAAGAGCACCGTCGGCGCCGGCGTGTCGCTTCCGATCGTTGGAGCGCTCGTCGCCGTCGCCATCTTCCTGGTCGTCGGCTCGCTCTCGAGCAGCATCTTCGCCCAGCAGACGGTGGCGGGCCTCGCGCAGGGAGCGGTCTTCGGGAGCCTGGCGCTCGCGCTCGTCCTCATCTACCGCGCGACCGAGGTGATCAACTTCGCCCAGGGCGAGATGGGGATGGCGATGACCTACGTCGGCTACCAACTGACGCTGTGGGGCCTCTCGTACTGGCTGGCGTTCACGCTGACGCTCGCGATCGCGTTCGTGTTCGGCGTCGTCGTGCAGCTCACCGTGATCCGCCCCGTGCAGCACCGTTCGGTGATCGCCGTCGTGATCGTCACCGTCGGTCTCTTCATCCTCACCGACGGGATCGTCACCTGGATCTGGGGCGCCGACCTCAAGTTCATGGCCGCTCCGTTCGGCAACCAGGTCTACCACGCCGGGAGCGTCGCCTTCGCGCGCCAGGATCTCGGCGTCCTGCTCGTCTCGATCCTCTCCGTGATCCTGCTGTGGGTGCTCTTCCAGTTCACGAAGCTCGGGCTCGCGATGCGCGCGGCCGCGCTGCGTCCCGCCGCCGCCGCGCTCGTCGGCATCCGGGTGAACTGGATGCTCGCGATGGGCTGGGGGCTCGCGTCGGTGCTCGGGGCGGTTGCGGGCCTGATGACCGAGCCGACGCAGTTTCTCCAGCCGACGATGATGCAGGCGATCCTGATCTACGCCTTCGCCGCCGCGGTGCTCGGCGGGCTCGAGAGCCCGGCAGGCGCCGTCATCGGCGGCCTCCTGCTCGGCGTGTTCCTCAACCTCGTCGGGCAGTACGTGCATTTCGTCACCTCGGAGCTGCGGCTGCCCGTCGCGTTCGCGGTCCTCCTCATCGTGCTCGTCGTGAAGCCGACCGGACTGCTCGGCCGAACGCAGGTGAGACGCGTATGAGGGCGGCGCGTCATTCCCGGCTGATCGTCATCGCCGCGACCGTGGTCGCGATCGGGCTCCTGCCGTCTGCGCTCGACGGCTACCACCAGGGCCTGGCCGCGCGCGTCGCGATCTACTTCATCGCGATCCTCGGCCTGAACATCCTGACGGGCTACACCGGGCAGATCTCGATCGGCCACGGCGCGTTCATGGCGATCGGCGGCTACACGACCGCCATCCTCTCGCACGACCACCACATGAATCTGCTGCTGACGCTGCCGATCGCGCTCGCGATCAGCTTCGTCGTCGGTCTCCTCGTCGGCCTGCCGGCGCTCCGGCTCTCGGGTGTCTACCTCGCGCTCGCGACCTTCGCCTTCGCGGTCTCGGTGCCGCAACTCGCGCTCAAGTTCTCCAAGTTCACGGGCGGAAGCAACGGCACCCAGACCGACACGTCGTTCAGCCACCTGAAGCTCTACGTCGTCGGCTGGATCTGCGCCGGAATCAGCCTCGTGCTCGCGTGGCTCCTGCTCCGCGGGAGGATCGGGCGCGCCTTCCGCGCGACGCGCGACAGCCCGGTCGCCGCCGCCTCCTCGGGTGTCTCGCTCCCGATCTACAAGACCCTCGCGTTCGGCGTCTCGGCGGCCTACGCCGGGGTCGCAGGCTCGCTCTACGTGATCGCGACCAACGGCTTCGCGCAGCCGCAGGAGTTCGGGGTCACCCTCTCGCTCCAGCTCCTGATCGGGGCCGCGGTCGCCGGCTTCGGCTCCCTCTGGGGCGTCCTCGCGGGCGCCGCCTTCGTCGGGCTGCTGCCTACGATCTCGGCGAGCGCGCCGCTGATCGGCTCGGCGCACGGCCAGGACGTCGTCTTCGGACTGATCGTGATCCTGATCATGCTGCTGCTGCCGAACGGCGTCGTGGGCCTCTTCGCCGCCGTCGGCCGCCGCCGGCACGCCCGCTCCTGACCGGTTCCCAGTCCGGTCCGGACTTGACTCGCGATTCAATTCCCACTATCTAATCGGATCCGAGGACGTCATACTCCTCAGCCTCGGTCGTCTCGAACCCGGGGCCAATCCCAACGTCATGGAGGGTACGGATGGGTATGAAGGGCAGAATCCTGGCGATGTTCGCCGGGGCTGCGATCGTCGCAGGCATCGCGGTCTCGGCCGCAGCCGGCGCGCAGCGCTTGGATCCGGGCGTCACCTCGTCCTCGATCAAGATCGGCGGCACGTTCCCGCTCACGGGGCCGGCTTCGCTCTACAAGACGATTCCTGCGGCCGAGAAGGCGTACTTCGACTACGTCAACGACCACGGCGGCGTCAACGGGCGCAAGATCGACTTCACCATTCTCGACGACGGGTACGACCCGTCGAAGACGGTGCCGCTCGCGCAGCAGCTCGTCGAGCAGAACAACGTCTTCGCCGTCTACGGGAGCCTCGGCACCGCGCCGGGCCTCGCGACCTGGGGCTACCTGAACAGCAAGAAGGTGCCGCAGGTCCTGCTCGCGACCGGTGACTCCTACTGGGGCTTCTCCGCGAAGAAGTACCCGTGGACGACCGGCTGGCAGCCCGACTACCCCGGCGAGGCGAAGGCCTACGGCCGGTACATCGCGGCGAACATGCCGAACGCGAAGATCGGCGTGCTCTATCAGGCAGACTCCTACGGCCGGAACTACTACGCGGGGCTGCGCGTCGGTCTCGGCGCCAAGAAGACCAACATCGTCGATGCCGAGTCGTACGACGTCACGAACCCGAGCCTCACGCAGCAGATTCTCGCGCTGAAGAGCAAGGGCGCCGATACGTTCGTCGTCTTCGCGACGCCGACGCCGACGATCACGGCGCTCGTCACCGCTGCGAAGGTCGGCTGGACGCCCACCGCGACGTTCATCAACAACGTCTCGGCAAACCGGCTGTTCCTGCTGGCGGCCGCTGCGGCCGGCGCATCGGTCGACGGCGTCATCTCGACGACGTATCTCGCGAGCTCGACAACGCAGACGAGCCTCGCGGGGGTCAAGCTCGCGACCTCGATCATCAACCAGTACGCGCCCTCGCTGCTGCCCAGCTTCCAGAGGGGCGACGGGAACGTCATGTACGGGTTCGGCTCGGCGTGGACGTTCGTCTACGCGCTCCAGCACGCAGGCAACACGCCGACGCGGGCGGGCCTGTTGAAGGCGCTGAAGAGCCTCAACACCGGTGGCAACCCGTTCGTGTACCCGGGGATCAAGCTGCAGACGTCGGCGAAGGACAACTTCCCGATCGAGCAGGAGATCATGATCAAGTGGGCCGGCGGCGCGACCGGCGACTGGGCGCCGTTCGGGAAGCTCATCGGCAACGTTCGCTAGGAAAACCGCTCATCGTCGTACGGCAGGGGGGCTTCGGCCCCCCTCGTCGTTTCTCGGGCTAGATGGTTGATGCCACGGCGGCGTGGGTCTGGGGATGGCTCAGGCCAAGCCGTGTGTTCGGGGCGGCCGAAGGCAAGGCTGGTTGCCTGGCCAAGGTCGGCCCGGGCGCACGGCGCAGCGCATGAGCCACCATCCAGGCGGGCGGGGTCGTGGCATCAATCATCTAGGCCCTGCCTCGCAGCTTCGGGTCGAGCGCCTCGCGCAGCCCGTCGCCGATCAGATTGAACCCGAGCACCGAGAGCACGATCGCAACGCCGGGATAGATGGCAAGGAGGGACGCCGTCTGCAGGTAGCGCACGGTGTCGGTCAACATGTTGCCCCACTCCGGCGTCGACGGATCCTGCGGCCCGAGACCGAGAAACCCGAGGCCCGCTGCGTCGATG
>DATEXK010000037.1:0-3405 GCA_035257065.1 Gaiellaceae bacterium
AGCGGCCACGTGCACGGCGACGCGCGAGCCGGGCGGCGTGTCGAAGGACAGCTTCGCAGGGTCGACGACCGTGCCGTCGGCGGCGCGCGCGGCGTCCACGCGTTCCTGCGCCTGTGCGAGGCCGTCGTCGTCGAGCACGTACCAGGCACGGCCGTGCGGCTGCATGCCGATCGTCTGCGCGAGGTCGTTCTCCGACCACGAGACCGAAGCCGGCGTGATCTCGGTGCCGTCCTCGGCGAAGACCCGCGCCCAGCGGCCGTAGAGCTGCGAGAGCGGCACGAAGTCCGCTTCGGAGATGCGGGCCGGCGGCGCGAGCATCGCCCGGCCGTAGAACTCGTCCAGGCCGTCCGTGACCGCGGCGCCTCGGGCGAGCCCGAGCTCGAGACCGGCACCGTCGCTCCACGGGTTCGCGCGGAGCAACAAGCCTCGGTCCTGCGCGAGTCGCTTCGCAAAGCCGCCTGTGGCGAGCACGAGCGGCTGGCCCGCATCGGGGTCAAGCGATGTCTCGAGCTCGACATCACGGGCGAGGAGCTCCGTCAGTGCGCGCGGGTCGAACCGCTTGCCCGTGGTGCGCGGGTTCTCCGTGTCCTGCCACACGAGCTCGGCGCCGAGCGAGACGAGCCACGCGAGCCCGTCGTCGAGCCGTTCCCAGATGAGCCGTTGCAGCTCCTTGTCGCCGGCGGGGCACTCCGCGCGGAAGTCGTCCCACTCGAGGTGGCGCCACACGACGCAGCTGGAGAGCAGCATCGACCCTCCCGGCCGCGTTCCCTTCTCGACGACGCGGGGCCGCAGGCCGAGCTCGCGCGCGCGTGCGGCGCACACGAGCCCGGCCATGCCGGCGCCCGCAATGACCACTTAGGTGAGCGAGAACGTCGGCTTGTGCTCGACGTACTCGACGCGCACCCGCTCGGGCCCCCAGAGGAAGACCGCGAGGGTGTTGGGTGCGTCGACGACGTCGTCGATCTCGACGCCGAGGTCATTCGCGGCTGCGATGTGCTCGTTCGCCGAGTCGACGAGGACGGCCAGATGGTTCAGCAGCGGCCTCTCCGGCGCGCCCGGCTGCCCCCGGTGGAACTCGACCCACGCTCCGCCGACCTCGACGCGCGGAGCGCCGGACGGCCCGGGCGGAGCAGACGCGAAGCCGAGCGATCCGTACGCCGCCGCCGTCTCCTCCGGATTCGCGGAGAGGAGGGCGACGTGGTCGAGGTCGTACTCGACGTCGGTCGCGGCCTCGACGAGCCCGAGCCGCACGCCTTCGGTCAGCTCGAAGTACGCCTCGCCGTCGCGCGGGCGATCGAGCTCGAGGCTTGCCGGCAGCTGCGCCAGTGCGGCGGCGAGGTCGGAGACGCGGAACGCAACGTGACCGAGCGCCCCCCGCTCGCGTGGGCCGTCGGCGTCGAACAGCGTGATCTTGCCCCGGCGTGCGTTCGAGCCGAGGAGCGTGAATCGCTCGGTCCGGTCGATGACGTGCATGCCGAGATGTGCCGTGACGAAGTCGGCGATCGGATCGCGGTCCGCGACCCAGTAGGCGACGTGGTCGAGCTTCGTCGGGTTCATGGCCTCGACGTTACCCGGACGGTGCCGGGCTATGCCTCACCACGAGGATCCGCTGGAGTTACGCCGCGTCGAGCGGTTCGTTCTGGACGTTGTGCTCGGTCGCGTAGGCGTCCGTGAGCTGGTTCACGACGTCCATACCGTCGCTGTAGGCGTAGTTGATCTTGACGAAGGGCTCCCATTTGTCCGGCAGCGCGTCCTCGGGGAAGATCGCCTCGACGGGGCACTCCGGCTCGCAGGCGCCGCAGTCGATGCACTCCTCGGGGTCGATCACGAGGATGCGGCCGGCCTCGTGGATGCAGTCCACGGGGCAGACGTCGACGCAGGAGCGGTCTTTGATGTCGATGCAGGGCTCGGCGATGATGTAGGTCACGAGCCGTACTCTACCGTCGGCCTTGGGGCCAGAACCGGAGAACCAGCCCTCCTACGCCGACGGCGCGAGCTCGGCGACGAGCTCCCGGCAGCGCTCGACCAGCGCCGACTTCACGACGACCTGGTCGAAGCCCGCGGCGTGTGCTGCCCGCAGGCCGGCGGTGTCGGTGTGATTCGTATACCCGAGGATCGGAACGTCCGCGTACGTGTCGGCCACCTCTTCCGCGTCGACGCGCGAGATGTCCACGATCACGAGATCGGGCGTCTCGGTGTGGTCGACCGTGATCAAGCGGTGACCGGACAGGAGCGCGTCGAGCTTGCCTCGAAAGAAGAGGTCGACCCCGCACAACAGGATCGTCGCCACGGCCGCAAGGGTAGCCGTGGATGCGGTATCTCTCAAGGCGTGGACGAATTCGCGCGGGGCCTCGAGCTGATCCGGCAGGGCCGTTACTTCGAGGCGCACGAGGAGCTCGAGCTCGTCTGGCGCGCTGCGGAGGCCGACGAGCGCGACTTCTACCAGGGCCTCGTGCACGTCGCCGTCGCGTGGTACCAGGCGGGTCGCGGCAGACCGGTTGCGACGGCGAGCCAGCTCGACAAGGCGACCCGGCGGCTCGCAGCGTTCGCGCCGGCGCACCGCGGAGTCGACGTCACGAGCGTGCTCGCCCAGGTCGAGACGGCGCGCGGGGTCGTACGTGGCGGGTCGCTCGAGCTCGAGGAGCCGCGGCTCTAGGACGGGACGCTCAGGGCGACGTGAGGCCGATCGCGTCGAGCGCGCGGTTCAGTGCGACGTGCAGCCACCAGTCGCGGTGGAAGAAGAGCAGCAGCCCGAGGGCGACGAGGGTGAGGCCGCTCACGATCTGGATGATCATGTAGCGGTCGCGCAGCCAGCGGAACGTGCCCATCGCCCGCGCGAACGCGATCCCGGCGAGAACGAAGGCGGCGCCGAGCCCGAGCGCGTAGGCCGCGAGCAGCGCGGCGCCGCGGAGCACGGTCCCGGTGTCGCTTGCCAGCACGAGCACCGACGCGAGCACGACGCCGATGCAAGGCGCTGCGCACACGGCGAATGCGCCACCGAGCAGCAGGCCCGAGCCGCGGCGCCGCGCACCGGTGAGCAGCCCCGGCGCGACGATGCGCTCCGGCACCGGGATCAGCCCGAGGAACGCGAGGCCGAGAACGACGAGGACGAAGCCGGCGACGTCCGTCTGCGTCTGAACCGAGACGGAGCCGCCAATGGCCGCAGCGCCCGCACCGAGCACGACGAAGATGACCGTGAAGCCGAGGATGAACGGCACGCTTGCCACGAGCACGCGCCGCGTCGTCCCGCGCTCGCCAAGACGTCCGGCCTCCACGCTCGAGAGCGCAGCGAGGTAGCCCGGCACGAGCGGCAGCACACAGGGAGTGATCACCGACGCCAGGCCGGCGAGGAACGCAATCGGCAGCCGCGCGCCCATCAGTCGAGGCGGGCGAGCAGCTCGTCGA
>DATEXK010000038.1:0-4751 GCA_035257065.1 Gaiellaceae bacterium
GGCGGCGGCGCCATGGACGCGGACCCGACGACGGGCATGCTCGTCGGCGAGACGCAGAACTTCTCGCTGCCGAGCACCTTCGGGCCGGCAGGCGTCCACTACGGCGAGTACCGCATCGGCGGCACGAGCCTCGCCTCACCGCTCTTCGCCGGCGCCCAGGCGGTCGCGCAGGCCAACGAGGGCGGACGGCGGATCGGCTTCGCAAACCCGCTCGTCTACTCCCTCGCGCGCATCCCGGGCGAGTTCTACGACGTGACGCCGCAAGGCGACCTCGGCAACGTCCGGGCCGACTACGCCAACGGACAGAACGGGGACGACGGCATCCTCTACTCCGTGCGGACGTTCGACCAGGACTCGTCCCTCATGACGGACCGGCGCTGGGACGACGTCACCGGAGTGGGCAGCCTCACCTCCAACTACTTCAACTGGCTGTCGGACCTGCACCGCTGATCGAGGAGGGGCAGGGCCGGAGCGTCGAGCTCCGGCCCTGCCCCTTGCGTTGGGCCGTTGCTCGGCCTATCCATCGGAGGTATTGCGATTACCCTGTCGGGCATGTTCAAGCGCTACCACGTGACCACGTTCGGCTGCCAGATGAACGCCCACGATTCGGAGCGCATCAAAGGGATGCTCGAAGAGCTCGGGCTCGGCGAGGCGGCGAACCAGGACGAGGCGGACGTGATCGTGCTCAACACCTGCACGATCCGCGAGAAGCCCGACACGAAGTTCGCGGCCTACATGGGCAACGCGGCCGCGCTGAAGCGTGATCGCCCCGACACCGTGATCGCCGTCGGCGGCTGCTACGCGGAGGCGCAGCGCGAGCGGCTCTTCTCGCTCTACCCCGACGTCGACGTCGCGTTCGGCCCGGGGACGATCTCGCATCTCGGCGAGTGGCTCGGCGCAGGCGGCCACGGTGTCGACCGCGGTGCGTGGGGCATCGCCGATGAGCGGCGCTTCGCGGCAAAGCTGCCGATGCACCGTGAGCGCAACTTCCAGGCCTGGGTGCAGATCTCGATGGGCTGCAACTCGACGTGCTCGTACTGCATCGTCCCGATGGTGCGCGGTCGCGAAGTGAGCCGCCGGCCGGGCGACGTCCTCGCCGAGGTGACACGGCTTGCGCAAGACGGCGTGCGGGAGCTGACCCTGCTCGGTCAGAACGTCAACTCGTGGGGACGCGACCTGCTGCCCGACATCCACACCGAGTTCGGTGAGCTCCTGCGCGCGTGTGACGCGGTCGAAGGCATCGAGCGCATCCGGTTCACGAGCCCGCATCCGAAAGACTTCCGCCGTCCGGTGATCGAGGCGATGGCCGAGTGCGCGACGGTGTGCGAGCACGCACACCTCCCGCTGCAGTCCGGGTCGACGCGCATCCTCAAGGCGATGCGCCGCACGTACTCGCAGGAGCGCTATCTCAAGCTGGTCGGCGAGATGCGTACCGGCATCCCCGATCTCGCGCTGACGACCGACATCATCGTCGGCTTCCCCGGCGAGACGGAGGCCGACTTTCTCCAGACGCTCGCCGTCGTCGAAGCGGTGCGCTTCGACAGCGCATTCACGTTCGTCTACTCGCCGCGCGCTGGGACCGACGCCGCGGCAATGAGCGAGCAGGTGCCCGACGAGATCAAGCGCGACCGCATCGAGCGGCTCGTCGAGCTCGTGCAGCGAATCGCCTGCGAGCGGAACGCAGAGCGCGTCGGGCGCGTCGAGGAGGTCCTGGTCGAGGGGCCGAGCCGAACCGATCCGAGCTATCTGCGCGGTCGCACGCGTCGCAACACGACGGTGAACTTCGTCGGCAAGGCGCAGGCGGGCGAGCTTGTGGACGTGCGCATCGAGCGCGCGACCTCGACGACGCTAGGCGGCTCGCAGCTCGTGGCTTCCGTCGTTTAGCGGGCGGTCGTTCAACGTCACATCAGCGGCCTTCAGGCTTCGCAGCCCGAGCGCGGCGGGGATGAGCGGCAGCCAGAGGTTGAAGACGCGATACGCGAACACCGCGAGCACCGCTGCGGAGAGCGAGATACCGGTCCACGAGAGCGCGAACGGCAGCAGCGCCTCGACTGCCCCCGCGCCGCCGAACGGCAGCGTGCGGCGAGTCAGCGCATAACCGGTCGCATACCCGATCAGCAGGATCTCGATGTTGGGTGTGCCGTGCGTGAACGCCTGAAGGCACGCCCAGAGGGCGACGATGTCGCCGAACCAGTACACGGCCGTCCCGATCGGCGCGGCAAAGTGCTTGCGCCGGGCGAAGAGGCAACGCAGGACGTAGATCGAGTCGAGCGCTTGTCCGAGCAGGTCGCGCCAGCCGGTCGTGTCCTGGAAGCGCTTCCGATGCCGGAGGGCCCAGATCGCGCCTGCAAAGCCGAGCGGGACACCGATCGCCCAGGGAAGCGTCAGCGCGGGAGAGGGACTGTCGGCGTCGCCGCTGAGGAGCAGGACGATCGCGGTGACGCACGCAGCCGGAGCGAGCAGCGAGTACTCGAGCGCCCCGAGGCCGAGGACGCGCACGCGCGCCTCGCGGTCGGAGAGGCCGGTATCGCGGAAGGCGTGGAGGTCGACGGCGAAGCCACCCTGCGCGACGAACGCGCCGAAGCCGGCGGTGACCGCTGCGAGCGCATCCCGCACCGGCATCTCGGGGCCGCGCTCGACGCGCGAGACCTCGCGATAGCTCATGACGTAGCCGACGTAGGCGACCGCCTCGGCGCCGAGGGCGACAAGGAACCAGATCGGCTGGACCGCATGGAGGCGCGCAGCGACATGCCCGAAGCCGGCGACCCAGGCGACGGCGAACAGCGTGCCGAGCGCGATGCCGGTACTGGCGAAGACGAAGACGAGCGATTCCGCCCGTGTTCGTTCCAGATGGTTTCTCCGTGCGAACTGCCCGATCGTCATTCGATACTTGCTTCCTCTTCCGGCCCTTGCAGGTACAACGCGCGAGACAATGCCCTGGTGACGGTTATCGGCATCTTTGGCCCGACCGCGAGTGGCAAATCTGCCGTCGCCGAGGCCGTGGTTGAGCGGATCCCCGCCGAGCTCGTCTCAGCCGACGCGATGCAGGTCTACCGGGACCTGCCGATCCTCACGAACCAGTCTGCCTACCCGGCCCGGCTGGTGGGGATCTGGCCGCTCGAGCAGGAGGCCTCGGTGGGGGAGTACGCGCCGCTGGCCCAGGCCGCGATCGACGAGATCCTCGCCTCCGGGCGAACCCCGGTCGTCGTCGGCGGCACGGGCCTCTACCTCCGGGCGGCGCTCGCCGAGCTCGATCTCCCGCCGGCGCCGGGTCCCGGCGTCCGCGAGCGGTGGGCCGCGCTGTACGACGAAGGCGGGGCGGAGGCGGCTCATCAGCGGCTCGCCGAGATCGATCCTGCCGCCGCCGAGGCGGTGCATCCGAACGACCGGCGCCGGGTCGTGCGCGCGCTCGAGCTCGCAGAAGCAGGCGAGTCGCTCGCCCCGCCGCGCGACCGGCTCTGGACCGGCGAGACAAGGCATCCGACGGTCGTGATCGGGCTCGACGTTCCCAAGGCCATGCTCGACGAACGTATTGCCGAGCGGACGCGCGCGATGTTCGCGGCCGGCGTACAGAACGAGGTTCAGCGCGCTCTTGCCCGGCCGATCTCGATCACGGCCAGGAAGGCGATGGGCATCGACGAGATCGCGTCGCTCCCGGAGGACGAGGCGCTCGTCGCTCTCGTCCGGCGAACACGGCGGTATGCGGCCTACCAGCGCAAGTGGATGCGGCGGGTCCCGGGCATCGTTATCGTCGACGGCGACCGCCCGGTGGGCGAGATCGCCGATGACATCGTCTCGCTGGCACGCACACGGGAACGTCTACCTCGTCTCTGAGGACGATGCGTTGACGCCGGATGCCGTGCGTGAGCAGGCGCAGGGCACGGACGGCATCGTGCAGATCGTCGGCGCGGCCGACGAGGTCGTCGAGATCGTGATCTGGAACACGGACGGCTCGACCGCCGAGATGTCCGGGAACGGAACGCGCATCGCAGGCGCGTGGCTCATGGCCCGGTCGGGAGCGACTGACGTGCGCGTCGTCGTCGGACCGCGCATGGTGACCGTGCGAACCGTCGGCAAAGGACTGTACGAGTCGGAGCTGGGCGAGGTGAAGGTCGGAGCGCGTGAGCGGGTGGACGGTATCGAGTTGACAACGGTGGACGTCGGGAATCCGCATGCCGTGGTCCTGGGCGATCCGGACGACGTAACGCGACTCGGGCCTCTGCTCGAGACCCATCCGCGTTTTCCCAACCGAACGAACGTGCAGGTCGCGCGCATCGACGGTCCCGGCGAGGTGACCGCGCGGGTGTGGGAGCGCGGCGTGGGGGAGACGACCGCATCTGGCTCGAGCGCGGTCGCCGTCGCCGCGGCGACACACGCCGAGGGCGGCGACGTGCTCGTGCATTTCCCCGGCGGCGATCTCCGCGTTCGCTTGCGCGACGGCCGCGCGTGGCTCACCGGACCGGCCGAGCCCGTCGTCTAGGGGTTACGCCCCGATCTCGTACTCGCGCAGTACGTCGTTGAGCGACGTCTTCAGATCCGTTTGCTCGCTGCGGCGGCCGATGATCAGTGCGCAACCGAGCTGGAAGGTTCCGGCGGGAAACGCCTTGGGGCGCGTGCCGGGAACGACTACCGAGTACGGCGGCACGTAGCCGCGATACTCGATCGGCTCGGGCCCCGTGACGTCGATCACCGGCACGGAACCGGTGAGCGAGACGTTCGGCGCGAGCACCGCCCGTTCGCCGATGCGAACG
>DATEXK010000039.1:0-4254 GCA_035257065.1 Gaiellaceae bacterium
TACGAGCGGCGTCGTTTGTTTCGGTGAGCCTTCAAAGCAACTGCAGAGTCCTTCAGAGCCGTCGAAGCACCCGCCGCAGAACGGCCTCGTACTCCGCGATGCCCTCACGATAGAGGCGTGCCTCGGGGCCGGCCGCGATGCCGACGCGTTCGGGGATCACGCCCCAGATCGCGACTTTCTCCGTCTTCCACCAGGCGATCGTCTCGTCGAGATCGTTCGTGCCGAGCCGCGCCGAGCAGATGACGACCCCGCGGGGCGTGCGGGCAGGGATCATCTCGAGCGTTGCGGCCACCCGTGCGAACTCGACCCCTCCGGCTCGGGTCGGGATGACGACGGCGTCGGCTGAGTTGACGGCCGATTGCACGATGCGTTCGTCGCCGGGAGCGGTGTCGACGATCCCCATGCCTTCGTCGCGGCTCATCGCCCGGGTCAACGTCCGTTCCGACGGCGCTTCGATGACCGTCACGCCCTCGATGGGGCGCTCCTCGAGCCACTCGGCCGACGAGGCCTGCCGGTCGGCGTCGATGAGCAGAACCGGGTCGTAGCCCCGCGCGACGGCGACCGCGGATAGATACACGGCCGTCGTCGTCTTTCCGACCCCGCCTTTGAGATTTGTGACAACGATGTTCATGCCGACGTTCCAGCTTAGTGGGTGTTACCTCGGGGCCTCGACCGCTCCGTCCAGGCGGCGCTTCAGCTCGATGAGCCCCAGACCGCGGAGCTCTCGTCTTCCCACACGATCGGCAGGCTGAAGACGTCCTCGTAGAACGACTTCGCGCGCTGCAGGTCCTCGACGAAGAGGGTGATGGGCACCGACACTCCGCAGCGACGCAGTCATCATGGTCCTCCTCTGGTTGGGTGCGTTTCTTCCGTAAGAAGAGCTCGAGCGACGAGCGAGGCGGTCGGGCGAGAGCAGGTTCGCCCACGCGAGCTTGCCGAACACCCGCCGACCACGGCCTTTCCACAGCGAGGGCCGCGAGCGCGTAGGCTCGGCTCGAACCAAGCGGAGCTTTCCTCAGCCGCGACTCCCGACCAGGAAGGAACGACTGATATGAAGGCTTGCCTCGCGCTGTTTCTCGTCGCGGTCGCCGGATGCTTCGCAGCATCTGCCATGGCCGCCGGCCAACGTGTCGATATCACGTCGTGCGGCAACGTGATCGGCGCCAAATGGGTCTTCCCCCACTCGGGGGGCAAGCTGACCGGGAACAAGTACGGCGTCACGGCGAACGGCGTTAGTTGCGCGATCGCAAAGAAATATGCCGTCCTGCTCTCGAGCGCCAAGCTCGCGGGGAAGATCCCCGGTCATAGCTATCCGCTCGCTGGTGGGCCGGCGGGCTTCACCTGCTACGCAAACCCGGACGCCAACGGCAAGCTCCTCGCCGGCACTTGCCAGATCGGCCCGCTGACGGCCGTGTCGCACCACGCCTTCTCCTGGGGCGGCCGTCCCTAGAACGGCCCGCGCCGCCCACGGCGGCCGGACATCGCCTCGAGTGCGAGCAGCAGCACGATCGCGCCCACGACGGCGAGGGCGAACGGGCCGGCGTCGAAGCCGAAGCGCACCTTGTGGCCGAGCACGACCTGCCCGATGAGACCGCCGATCAGCGCGCCCACGATCCCGACCGCGATCGTCGGCAGGCAGCCGATCTTGTGCTTGCCCGGCACGACGATGCGCGCCACGGCGCCCGCGAGCAGCCCGAACACGATCCAGGAGAGCCAGCCCACCCGTTACCTCCCTACTTGAAGGTCTCGTTGCCGGTCACGCAGCCGGGACCATACGGCCCCGATCCGGGCGGCGGCGGCTGTGGCGCCGAGTTGCCGAGCACCATCTGCACCACCGCGATGTTCTCCTCGGTGCCCGTGATGTACCCGTCGCCGTAGTCCGTGCCGCCGAGGCGGCAGTGCAGCGTCGTGCCCGCGCGGAACTTCACCCACGCGAGCTGGGCGAACTGCATCGTCGAGAGGTCGGTGGCGATCGGCGCGAGCAGCTTGCTGCCGTCGAACGGCAGGCGGAAGAACGTCGAGGCGCTCGCGAGCTTGCTCAACGTCTGCTGCATGACGTCCTGCTGGCGCAGCGCACGCGTGATGTCGCTGTCGCCCGGGTTCAGCCGGTTCTCGCGGATGCGCGAGTAGATCAGCGCGCGCTGGCCGTTCATGTGCTGCACGCCCTTGTGGAAGCGCCAGCCTTGCCACTGGTCACAGCGCTGCTGGCTCTTGTACGGGCAGTCGAAGCGATTGGACAGAATCTCCTCGGGCACGTTGATGTCGATGCCGCCGACGCCGTCGATCAGCGACTTGAACGCGCCGAAGTCGACGATCACGACGTGGTTGATCGGCAGGCCTGTGAAACTCGACACCGTCGCCACCGCGAGCGGCGGACCGCCGATCTGCATCGCGGCGTTGATCTTCGACTCACCGTGGCCCGGGATCGACGCGCGCAGGTCGCGCGGAATCGAGAGGAAGATGAGGCGATGCCGCGTCGGGTCGGTCCGCAGCAGCATCATCGAGTCGGAGTGCTGGTCGGAACTGCGCCCGGGCTGCCCGTTGTCGGAGTGATCGGTGCCGAGCAGCAGGATGTTCGAGGCGTTCGAGAGCAACAGCCCGTTCTGGTGCTTGAGCGCCGCGGTCGTCCCGTCGGGCAGCCGTGCGTTTGCGTCGGCGACGCCGCTCCGGACCGAGAAGTAGCCGGCGACTCCCCAGAGCACGAGCGCGAGGAGCAGGCCGACGAGCGTGAGCGGCACCCAGCGGCGCCAGGTCCAGCCCTTGCGCTGCCGCCGAACGACCTGGCGTCCGGAGCCGCCTCCGTCCGCGCGCGCGGACTCCTGCTTCCCCTTCCGCTTGCCGTCGCGCTTGTCGCGTCCCGCGAGCGGCACCTTCCCCTTGGTGCGGCCGCCGCGATAGACCTTGTACGGCTTCTCTCCAGAGGGGGCCATTCGGCGGGTTACGGTAGCGGCTGAGAGTGGACGGCAGTCACGCCATCGGCGTCGATCTGGGCGGGACGAAAATCCTCGCCGGCGTCGTCACGCGCTCGGGCGAGATCCTGCGCCGGCACGAGCGTCCGACGCCCCCGGAATCGCAGGAGGCGGTGCTCGCGGAGCTCGAGGCGGCGGTTGCCGAGCTCGTCGACGACGACGTCGCGGCAATCGGATTCGGCGTTCCGTCGCCGATCGACGGGCCGAACGGCGTCGTCGTCGAGTGCGTGAACGTGAGGCTCGTCGACTGCCCGCTCCGCGATCTCATGCACACGCGCTTCGGTCTTCCGGTCGGCCTCGACAACGATGCGAACGCCGCCGCGATCGGCGAATGGCGTGCGGGAGCCGGACGCGGTGTCGACGACCTCGTGATGCTCACGATGGGGACCGGGCTCGGCGGCGGCGTGATCACGCGCGGCCGGCCGATGCGCGGCGCGCGGGGCGGCGGCATGGAGCTCGGTCACGTCGTGATCGTCCACGACGGACGACCGTGTCAGGGCGTGTGCCGCGGACGCGGACATCTCGAGCCGTACGTCACCGGAACCGCCGCCTCGGCCGCTGCGCGCGAGGCGTTCGGCCCGGAGGTCGACGCGCACGGGCTCATCCGGCTTGCCGACGACGGCGACGCGACCGCGCGCGCGATCCTCGCCGAGATCGGCGGCTACCTCGGTTCCGGCATGGGCTCGTTCGCCAACATCTTCGAGCCGGAGCTGATCGTGATCGGCGGCGGCTTCGGCGTCGCCGCGTGGGAGTACGTGATCCCGCGTGCGGAGGAAGTGATGCTGCGTGAGGCGCTGCGCCCGATGCGCGACGAAGTACGCGTCGTGCGCGCCGAGCTCGGGACCGAGGCGGGCTTGATCGGAGCGGGCTTCGTCGCGTTCGAGGCGCTCGACGCGGCGTGAGCGAGAGCGACTGGGAGTCGCTGCATCCGCGCGATGCGGCCGGCATCCTCCGCTCGCTCGACGCGCCGTGGTGGATCGCGGGCGGCTGGTCGCTCGACCTCTTCCTCGGACGGCAGCTGCGGCCGCACAAGGATCTCGACGTTGCGGTGCTGCGGCGCGACCAGCGGCGCATCTTCGACGCGCTGTCCGACTGGGAGCTCGCCGTCCCGCATGACGGCGCGCTCGACGCGTGGGACGGGTCGCCGCTGCGGGACGACCGGCACGGCATCTGGGCGCGGCCGCGCGGTGCGGAGCGCTGGCAGCTCGAGCTCGTGCTCGACGAGGCCGATGGTGAGACGTGGCAGTACCGGCGCGATGCGCGCGTGAGGCGGCCGCTCGCGTCG
>DATEXK010000040.1:0-8269 GCA_035257065.1 Gaiellaceae bacterium
CAACCAGGTTGCGTCCCGCAACCTGGTTGCGGATGTAGACGCCCGCGGCATCGCTCTCGCACAAGATCTGCTAGGATCGGGCTTAGATTTTCTCACCAGGAGGACTAGACAGACATGGCGAAAACGATCGGAATCGATCTAGGCACGACGAACTCGTGCATGGCAGTGCTCGAGGGCGGCGAGTCCACCGTCATCCCGAACGCGGAGGGCGGGCGCACGACGCCGTCCGTCGTCGCGTTCACGAAGGACGGTCAACGGCTCGTCGGCGCCCCGGCGCGGCGGCAGCAGGTCACCAACCCGGAGAACACCGTGTTCTCCATCAAGCGCTTCATGGGCCGCAAGTTCGACGAGGTCAACGAAGAGATGACCATCGTTCCGTACAAGGTGGTGAAGGGCCCGAACGACGACGTGCGCGTCGAGGCAGGCGGCAAGCAGTGGGCGCCCCCGGAGATCAGCGCGATGATCCTGCAGAAGCTGAAGGCCGATGCCGAGGCATATCTGGGCGAGTCGGTGACCGACGCGGTGATCACCGTGCCGGCGTACTTCAACAACGCGCAGCGCGAGGCGACGAAGGACGCCGGCAAGATCGCCGGGCTCAACGTCCTGCGCATCATCAACGAGCCGACCGCGGCCTCGCTCGCGTACGGGCTCGACAAGGAAGGCGATCAGACGATCCTCGTCTTCGACCTCGGCGGCGGCACGTTCGACGTGTCGGTGCTCGACCTGGGCGAGGGTGTCTTCGAGGTCAAGTCGACCGCGGGTGACAACCACCTCGGCGGCGACAACTTCGACAAGACGGTCGTCGATTGGATGGTCGCGGAGTTCAAGAAGGATCAGGGCATCGACCTCGCGGCCGACAAGATGGCGCTCCAGCGTCTCTACGAGGCCGCCGAGAAGGCGAAGATCGAGCTGTCGTCGACGATGACGACGCAGATCAACCTGCCGTTCATCACGGCGACGCAGGACGGACCGAAGCACCTCGACCTCCAGCTCACCCGGGCGAAGCTCGAGGAGATCACGGCCGACCTGCTCGAGCGCACCGTCGGCCCGACGAAGCAGGCGCTCAAGGACGCCGGTCTCGACTCGTCGAAGATCGACCACGTCGTCCTCGTCGGCGGCATGACCCGCATGCCTGCAGTGCAGGACAAGGTCAAGCAGATCGTCGGCAAGGACCCGCACAAGGGAGTCAACCCGGACGAGGTCGTCGCCGTCGGCGCCGCGCTTCAGGCCGGCGTGCTCAAGGGCGAGGTCAAGGACATCCTCCTGCTCGACGTCACGCCGCTGTCGCTCGGCATCGAGACCAAGGGCGGTGTGATGACGAAGCTCATCGAGCGCAACACGACGATCCCGACGAAGAAGTCGGAGACGTTCACGACCGCCGAGGACAACCAGCCGTCGGTCGAGGTGCACGTGCTCCAGGGCGAGTCGGAGATGGCGACATACAACAAGACCCTCGGCAAGTTCCAGCTCGTCGGCATCCCGCCGGCGCCGCGGGGCATGCCGCAGGTCGAGGTCACCTTCGACATCGACGCGAACGGGATCATCAACGTCTCGGCGAAGGACCACGGCACGGGCAACGTGCAGCAGATCCAGATCAAGGGCGGCTCCGGTCTCTCGGACACCGAGGTGCAGGAGATGATCCACAACGCGGAGGCGCACGCCGACGAGGCGCACAGGCTCCGTGAGACCGTCGACGCGAAGAACAACGCGGAGACGCTCGCGTACCAGACGGAGCGCTCGCTCAAGGAGCACCGCGACAAGCTCGAGGAGTCCGACGCGTCGACGATCGACGGCCGGATCATGGAGCTGCGCCAGGCGCTCGAGGGCGACGACATCGCGGACATCCGCGCGAAGACGGAGGCGCTCCAGGAGGCCTCGCACAAGCTCGCCGAGGCGGTCTACGCCCAGGCGACGGCGCAGGCGCAGGCGTCCGGCGGCAACGGCGCGACCACTCCTGACGACGAGGTCGTCGAAGAGGGCGAGTACGAGGTCGTGGACGAAGAGGCGAAGACGCCGTAATGACGGACGAGCCACAAGTCCAGGAAACAACACCGGTCGACCAGAGCGGCGACGATCCCGTCGCCGCTCTGATTGCCGAACGCGACGAGGCGATCGACCGCTGGAAGCGGACGGCCGCCGACTTCGACAACTTCCGCAAGCGCGCGACACGCGAGCGGGAGGAGTACGTCACGCTCGCGAACGAGCGGCTCGTGAAGGAGCTGCTGCCGATCCTCGACGATCTCGAGCGTGCGCTCGTCGCGGCGACGGAGCATGAGGAGGCCATGCTCGAGGAGGGCGTGCGATTGGTGCACAAGTCGCTCGAGAGCTTGCTCGCGCGCCAGGGGTTGGCGGAGATCGACGCATCGGGCATGTTCGACCCCCACGTCCACGAGGCGCTGCTCTCGCAGCCGTCCGACGCCGCGGAGGGCTCCGTGATCGACGTCGTGCAGAAGGGATACACGCTCGGCGACCGCGTCGTGCGGCCGGCCCGCGTCGTCGTCGCCGGCCCGCAGAACGGGAGCGATGGCTAAGACCCTCTACGAGACCCTCGGCGTCGCGAAGAACGCGCCGCAGGACGAGATCAAGAAGGCGTACCGCAAGCTCGCCCGCGAGTTCCATCCCGACAAGAACGCGGGCGACAAGGATGCGGAAGAGCGCTTCAAGGAAGTGCAGACGGCATACGACGTCCTCTCGGATGCGGAGAAGCGGAAGCAATACGACCGCTTCGGCGCGCAAAACGGGCGCGCGGGCGCGGGAGGACAGAACGTCGACTTCGGCAACGTCGACTTCGGCAACATCGACCTCGGCGACCTGTTCGGCGGCATCTTCGGCGGACGTGCCGGAGGCAGCGCCGGAGCCCAGCGTCGGCAAGCACTGCGCGGCAACGACGTCGAGGCCGTGGTGCACCTCTCGTTCGAGGACTCGCTCAACGGTTTCGAGGCGAAGATCCCCGTGGAGCTGACGGTCGCCTGCCGCGAGTGCGGCGGCACCGGCGCGCAGCCGGGGACGGCGCCCGTCATCTGCCCGGAGTGCAACGGCCGCGGCGTGAAGGCCGAGAGCCAGGGGCTCTTCGCCCTCTCGCAGCCGTGCCCGCGCTGCCGCGGCAACGGCACCGTCATCGAGCAGCCGTGCAAGAACTGCCACGGCTCGGGGCGCGAGCGCAGGCTCAAGACATACACCGTGAAGATCAAGCCCGGCGTCAAGGACGGCACGCGCATCCGCCTCAAGGGCAAGGGCGAAGCCGGCGAGCACGGCGGTCCGGCAGGCGACCTGATCGTCGTCACGCACGTCGCCGACTCGCCCACGTACGAGCGGCGCGGCGACGACCTGATCGTCGAGGTGCCGGTGTCGTACGCCAGCGCGGCGCTCGGCGACAAGGTCGAGGTGCCGACGCCCGACGGCGCCGTGTCGCTGAAGATCCCCGCCGGCTCCGAAGACGGCAAGCTCCTGCGCATCAAGGGCCGCGGCGCGCCGCGCCTGCACGGCTCCGGCAAGGGCGACGTGCTTGCACGCGTCCGTATCCAGGTGCCGAAGCGGATGAACAAGCAGGAGCGCGAGTTGCTCGAGCAGCTCAAGAAGGTGGGCGGGTAATGGATCTCGGGAAGTTCTTCGCGCGGCGGCGGGCCGTGTTCTTGGGTCCCGCGGTGGTCGAGCTCGCGCTTGCGGTGGCTCTGACCGCTGACGGCGAGGGCGCGACAGGCGCATTGCTCGTCCTTGCAGCCGTGCTGACCATGTTCACCTGGTGGTCCTTGAACGGCCGGAGCCTCCGACGATGAACGACCGTCCGATGTACATGATCAGCGTCGCCGCAGAGCTCGCGAACATGCATCCACAGACGCTGCGCACGTACGAGGCGAAGGGGCTCGTGCGGCCGAAGCGCACGCCGGGTGGCACGCGCCTCTACTCGGAGGCCGACGTCGAGCGGCTGCTGATCGTCCAGCGGCTGACGACGGAGGTCGGCCTCAATCTCGCGGGCGTCGAGCTCGTGCTGCAGCTCGAGGACGAGCTGCGTCGCGCACACACGCAGATCGAGCAGCTGCAGCAGCGGATGCGCGACGAGGTTCAGAGAGTGCACAAGGAATATCGCCGCGACCTGGTGCTCTACCGCCAGGAACGGCACCCGGAAAGAAGGGCGTGACGTGGATTTCAACAAGCTGACCATCAAGGCCCAGGAGGCAGTCGCCGCCGCACAGGAGCTGGCGCGCCGGACGGGAAACCCCGAGCTCTATCCCGAGCATCTACTGCTCGCGCTGCTCGACCAGGAGCTGCCGCGGCAGCTCGTGCCCGACCCGGACTCCCTCCGCGCCGAGGCTGAAGCGCGCCTCGCGCAGAAGCCGCGCATCGACGGTGCGCAGCAGCAGCCGCAGGTCTCGACCCAGTTCAACCGCGTGCTGGACCAGGCGTTCGACGAGGCGAAGCGCATGGAGGACGACTACGTCGCCTCCGAGCACCTGCTGCTCGCACTCGACGTCACTCCGCGGAAGCAGCTCGAAGCGAAGATCGCCGCGGTGCGTGGGGGCCGGCGCGTCACCTCGCAGGATCCCGAGGGCACGTACAACGCGCTCGCAAAGTTCGGCCGTGATCTCACCGAGGCGGCGGAGGACGGCAAGCTCGATCCGGTGATCGGCCGCGACGAGGAGATCCGCCGCGTCATGCAGGTGCTGTCACGACGCACGAAGAACAACCCTGTGCTGATCGGAGAGCCCGGCACCGGCAAGACCGCGATCGTCGAGGGGCTCGCGCAGCGCATCGTGGCCGGCGACGTCCCCGAAGGCCTCAAGGGCAAGCGCGTGTGGGCGCTCGACATCGGCGCGCTGCTCGCGGGCTCGAAGTACCGCGGCGAGTTCGAGGAGCGGCTGAAGGCCGTGCTCGAGGAGATCAAGAACGCCGAGGGCAAGCTGATCCTCTTCATCGACGAGCTGCACACGATCGTCGGCGCGGGCGCCGCCGAAGGCGCGGTCGACGCCGCCAACCTGCTGAAGCCGATGCTCGCACGCGGGGAGCTGCGCTGTGTCGGCGCGACGACCCTCGACGAGTACCGCAAGCACATCGAGAAGGACGCCGCGCTCGAGCGCCGGTTCCAGCCGGTCTTCGTCGGCGAGCCGTCGGTCGCCGACACGATCGCGATCCTGCGCGGCTTGAAGGAGCGCTACGAAGCGCATCACGGCGTTCGCATTCGCGACGCCGCGCTCGTCGCCGCGGCCGTGCTCTCGCACCGCTACATCGCCGACCGCTTCCTGCCCGACAAGGCGATCGACCTCGTCGACGAGGCCGCGTCGCGCCTGCGCATGGAGATCGACTCGTCGCCGATCGAGCTCGACGAAGCCGACCGGCGCGTGCGCCAGCTCGAGATCGAGCTCGCCGCGATGGCGAACGAGTCGAAGGACGTGCGCGAGCCGATCGAGCGTGAGCTCGCCGACGCGAAGGAAGCGCGCGACGCGCTCGCCGCACGCTGGGCGCAGGAGAAGGGCGCCCTCGAGCGCGTGAAAGAGATCACGAAGCGCATCGACGAGCTGAAGATGGAGGCGGAGCGTGCCGAGCGGCAGGGCGAGCTGCAGCGCGTCGCGGAGATCCGCTACGGCGAGCTGCCCGCGCTCGAGCAGGAGCTCACCGAGCGCGACGGCGCGACTCCAGGCGCGAGAGACCCGATGGTCAAGGAAGAGGTCGACCAGGACGACATCGCCGCCGTCGTCGCCCGCTGGACCGGCATCCCCGTGTCGCGGCTCCTCGAGGGCGAGACCGAGAAGCTCATCCACATGGAGGAGCGGCTGCACCAGCGCGTCGTCGGCCAGGACGAAGCCGTCGAGGCTGTCGCGAACGCGTTGCGCCGTGCGCGCACGGGTCTGCAGGATCCCGACCGGCCGATCGGCTCGTTCGTCTTCCTCGGCCCGACCGGCGTCGGCAAGACCGAGCTCGCCCGGGCTCTCGCCGAGTTCATGTTCGACGACGAGAAGGCGATGGTGCGGCTCGACATGTCGGAGTACCAGGAGCGGCACACCGTGTCGCGCCTCGTCGGCGCGCCGCCCGGCTACATCGGCTACGACGAGGGCGGCCAGCTCACCGAGGCCGTGCGACGGCGCCCGTACTCGGTCGTGCTCCTCGACGAGATCGAGAAGGCGCACGCCGAGGTCTTCGACGTCCTGCTGCAAGTGCTCGACGAGGGTCGTCTCACCGACGGCCAGGGCCGCACGGTCGACTTCCGCAACACGGTGCTGATCATGACGTCGAACATCCGCAGCGCCGGGGCGCTGCGCGATCACTTCCGCCCCGAGTTCCTGAACCGCGTCGACGAGATCGTCGAGTTCAAGGCGCTGTCACGCGAGCAGATCGCCGTGATCGTCGAGCACCAGCTTGCGCGCCTGCGCGAGCGGCTCGCCGAGCGGCGGATCGCGATCGAGCTGACCGACGCCGCCAAGGAGACGCTCGCGGAGGCGGGTTGGGATCCGGCGTACGGCGCCCGGCCGCTGAAGCGCGCGATCCAGCGTCTCGTCGAGAACCCGTTGGCTCTGCGGCTCCTCGAGGGCGAGTTCGCCGACGGCGACACGATCCTCATCGCAGCCCACGACGGCGAGATCGTGTTCGAGAAGGCCTCGGCGCCTGCCGCCGTGGCAGCTGTCTAGGACGACATCGTCAGAGGGTCCAGGCCCGGGGCCGCGCCGCCGATACAGCTCGTATGCGGCGAGGTAGCGTCATCGGGCCGGCCAAGACGGCGTGCCTCGCGCTTGCCTCTGTGGCGGCCGCTCTCTCCGCATCTCCGGTGCTGCTCGCCCGCGCCCAGCTGTTCGTCTCCCATACGCGGACCGCGATTGCGGACGCGATCGCCGGGCCGCAGTTCACCGACGCGGCGTTCTCACTCGACCAGTACCACTCGCTTGCGGGCACCTACGACGGCGCGGCCGTCGATGGACGGCGGATCACGGTGCGCTGGGCGACCGGCCAGACCTATTGCATCGAGGGCGTCAGCCAGGGCGGCGCAATCGAGCACCTCCTCGGGCCGAACGGGCAGGTCGCGCCCGGCCGCTGCCCGTACGTCGCCTTCTAGAGCGGGCAAACCGTCCGGGCCGCTCGGACGAATGTCTCACGTAGAGCCCTTGACAGGAGGTAGAGATCGTGAGGAAGCTCGTTCTGTTGCTCGTCGCCGTGGGCGTGCTCAGCGTCACGGCAGCGTCGCTCGCCGCAACGCGCGGCGCGGGATGGTCGGCCAAGCTGGACGCCGCGCAGGAGGTCCCGAAGCAGGCCGTGAAAGTCCCGGCGGCGCACGGCTCGTTCACGTCGACCGTGAGCGGCAATACGTTGAAGTGGAAGCTGACCTTCTCGAAGCTCAGTGGCCCGGCGAGCGCCGCGCACATCCACGTCGGCGCCATGGGAGCCGCGGGCAACGTGATCGTGCCGCTCTGTGGCCCGTGCAAGAGCGGCGCGTCGGGCAGTGCAAAGCTGACCGCTGTGCTGAAGAAGGACTTCACGAAGCATCTGCTCTACGTGAACGTCCACACCGCGAAGAACCCCAACGGGGAGATCCGCGGACAGCTCGGGGGCTAGGTCACCCCGTGCCGGTCGGAGCGGCGCCTTGCGGTCGGCGCCGCTCCGCTACCGTCACCTCCGTGCTTCTCGTCGTTGCCGCCAGTGAGCGTGAGCTCGCGTTCGTCCGCGGCGCAGAGACGCTCTGCTGCGGCGTCGGGCCGGTCGAGGCCGCGATCCGCACCGCGCGGGCACTCGCCGAGCAGGACGTCGCCGCAGTCCTCCACATCGGCATCGCCGGCTCGCGGACGATCGAGGCTCCCGCGCTCGTGCTCGGCTCGGAAGCCGTCTACTGCGACGTGATCGACGAGGGCTCGGCGTGGCCGCGTGTCGAGCGCATCGCGCCGGACGCCGCTCTGCTCGCCGCGGTGCGTCAAGCGCTGCCCGAAGCCCACGTCGCGGCGATCTCAACGACCGGCAGGATCGGCGGTGGCACCGACGTGGAGGCGATGGAGGGCTTCGGCGTCCTCCGCGCGGCGCAGCTTGCGGGCGTCGCAGCGGTCGAGCTGCGCGCGATCTCGAACGCGGTGAACGAGCCGGACCGGGCGAAGTGGCGCGTCGACGAAGCGTTCGCGCTGCTGGCCGACGCCGTCGCGCGAATCGTTCCGGCGCTCGGCTAAGCGGCCGGGCCGAGGCCGGTAGCGCCGCCTCCTGTCTAGACCCCGCGCCGTCGAACGGGAGGCAGCCATGGTCGCGGCTCCAATCAGACAGGGAGCCCGCGGGCTAGATCCCGGTAGTGCTCCTCGTCAGA
>DATEXK010000041.1:0-3173 GCA_035257065.1 Gaiellaceae bacterium
CCTCGTCGTTTCTCGGGCTAGCTCGGCCAGGCGTGACTGGCGGCGCGCAGGTCGTACTTGCCGCCGTCCCGGCAGTCGGCCGACCAGTACGTGGGAGTCGACAGCCGGCGCTCCGCGTACGTCGTCCGCCAGTAGTACGCCGCGATGCGCTGGCCTTCGGCAACGGACGCGCCGAGGCTCGTGGCGACGAACCAGATCGACTGCATGCCGTAGCACTCCACCTGCTTCTCGAGCCGGTAGCCGAGCACGTGGTACGACTCGTGCGCGACGGTGGCCAAGGCGAAGGCGGCCGTCGAGGCAGCGTCGAGGCAGGCGCTGTCCGCGCACGCCGTCGGGTCGTAGCGCTCCGGATCCTGCCGGAACCAGGAGAGGTAGTTGCACATCTCGGGCTGCATCAAGAAGTACGTCGCCGGCCCGCGGGGCGGCAGCAGCGTGACGCCGCTCACGAGCATGCCGGCGGGCACGTCGATGCCGAGGTCTCCGCAGCGCACGACGGGCGATAGCCGCGTCAGGCGCTTTGCGACCGCTTGCGCGACCAGTTCCTCCGCCGTCGCAGGGCGCTTGAGCAGCGCGACGTCGCCCGGGCGCAACGGCCGTGCTGCAGCCTGCGCCGACGTGGCTACGAGGGCGGCGAGCGCGACGACGGCGAGCAGGACACGGAGACGCATCCCTCCCCCAATCGGCAGATGGGGAGTCGCGCTAGAGCAGATCCGGATCCGTGACGGGCGCGCGGCAGGCGAATCGCTCGCAGACGTAGACGGCCGGGCGCCCGTCGACGAGCGTCTTGCCCGCCAGGAGCGGTACGTCGTCTCCGGGCCCGAAGGCGACGACGGCGTTCGCGTCGAGGGCGTGGAGCGCGGCCCGTGCGACCTCGCTGTCCGGCCCGCCGACGATCGCGAGCTCCCGGGGAGGCGACAGGTGGAGATCGAGCGCGCAGAGCGCCCACCCGAATGCCGAAGGGGCGCGCGGCATCACGTCGCGGATGAGCCGCAGCACACCGACCGCCGACCGCTCGAGCTCGTCGTCCCCCCAGATCCGCGCGAGCCGGAGCAGCACGAAGGCGAGCATCGAGTTGCCGGACGGAGTCGGGTTGTCGTCGAGATCCTTCTGGCGTGCGACGAGCACCTCGCCGTCGGAGGGCGTGAGGAAGAACCCGCCGCGCTCCTCGTCGCCGAACAGCTCGACCGCGAGCCGCGCGAGACGGTGCGCCTCGTACAGCCAGCGCAGCTCGCCGGTCGCGACGTGCAGCTCGTAGAGGCCGTGCGCGACGTTCGCGTAGTCCTCGAGGTAGCCCGTGCCCTTGGCGACACCGTTGCGCCAGGTCCGGTGCAGGCGCCCGTCGTCGGAGAGCGGGCCGAGCAGGAACTCGGCGAGCTCGCGGGCCGCCGCCAGCCAGTCTGCCCGGTCGAGCCGCCTGCCGGACTCGGCGAGAGCGGCGAGCATCAGTCCGTTCCACGCGGCGATCGCCTTGTCGTCGCGCAGGGGTTTCGGGCGTTGCTCACGGAGCTCGTGGAGCGTTGCCCGTTCCTCCGCGCTCAGCGGGCCGCGCAGGATCGAGCGGCCGTGCTCGAAGGGCTGAAGCAGCGCCTCGCGGCCCGGACCGATCGCCGCGGCGAGCTCCTCCACCGTCCAGGTGAACGTCAGCCCCTCGACGCCGTCGGTGTCGGCATCCTGGGCCGACGCGAAGCCGCCGCCCTCGAGGCGCAGCTCACGGAGGACGTACTCGATCGTGTCCTCGACGACGGTGCGATAGCTCGACTCTCCCGTCAGCACCCACGCGTGCAGGTAGGCGGGAACGAGCAGCGCGTTGTCGTACAGCATCTTCTCGAAGTGCGGTACGAGCCACTCGGCGTCGACCGAGTAGCGGTGGAACCCGCCGCCGACGAGGTCGTACATGCCGCCGGCGCGCATGCCGTCGAGCGTGCCGAGCGCGAGGTCGAACACGCCGCGCCGCAAGAGGAACTCGATCGTCGATGCGGGCGGGAACTTCGGTGCGCGCCCGAACCCTCCCCACTGCGGGTCGTACTGCGTGCGCAGCACGCGCTCGGCCTCGCTGAAGAGCTCGCTCGTGAGCGGCTCGCCGGACGGGCTCGTCCGCCCGCTCCGCTGCAGCGACTCGACGAGCATGCGCGCCTGCGTCACGACGTCGCCGCGGCGGTCGCGGTAGGCCTCGCCGACCGCCTCCAGCAGCTGGCGGAACGACGGCAGGCCGTGGCGCGGCTCCGGCGGGTAGTACGTGCCGCCGAAGAACGGCTCGCCGTCCGGCGTCAGGAAGACGGTCATCGGCCAGCCGCCCTGGCCGGTCAGGGACTGGACGGCCTCCATGTAGACCGCGTCCACGTCCGGGCGCTCTTCGCGGTCGACCTTGACGCTCACGAAGAGCTCGTTCATCAGCTCCGCCGTCGTCTCGTCCTCGAACGACTCACGCTCCATCACGTGGCACCAGTGGCAGGCGGCGTAGCCGATCGAGAGGAGGATCGGCTTGTCCTCGTCACGGGCGCGTGCGAACGCGTCGTCGCCCCAGGCGTACCAGTCGACCGGGTTCTCCGCATGCTGGAGGAGGTACGGGCTCGTCTCCTGTGCGAGGCGGTTCACAGACGGCGACGGTAGCGGTTAGGTTCGTGCGGATGACGCAGATCGAGACGGAACGGCTGCTGCTGCGCGCGCCGGCGCCGGGCGACGCCCCGCTGCTCCTGGAGCTCGTCGGCGATGCCGAGGTGATGCGCTGGATCGGCTCCGAGCCCGGCGGCTTGGAGGTTGCAGTCGAGCATCTCGAGCGCTGGCTGCGGCGCTGGGAGGCAAACGGGATGGGCCCGTTCCTCGTCCTGCACCGGGAGGACGGCCGCCTGCTCGGACGCGTCGGCCCGCTCGTGTGGAATGTGCGGACCTGGGAGACCTCGACGATGACGGACGCCGGCGACGACGCACAGGTCGAGCTCGGCTGGGCTGTCCTGAGCCGAGAGTGGGGCGACGGCTACGCGCCCGAAGCCGCGCGCGCGGTGCGACAGTGGACCTATGACGTTCGGGGAATCCCATCGCTGATCTCGCTGATCGATCCGGCGAACGAACGATCGGCGCGCGTCGCCAAGAAGCTCGGCGCCGAGCCCACCGAGACGGTGCAGATCCTGGGCGAGTGGCCGGCGACCGTCTGGGTGCATCCGCGATGAGAACGC
>DATEXK010000042.1:0-4087 GCA_035257065.1 Gaiellaceae bacterium
TCCTCCGCGACCTGATCCGGTTCGACACGACGAACCCGCCGGGCAACGAAGGCGCGTGCATCGCGTACGTGAAGCAGCTGCTCGACGATGCGGGCGTCGAGTCGCGGGTCTTCGCGCGCGACGACGCACGCCCGAATCTCATTGCGCGCCTTCCCGGCGCCGGCGACGCGCCGCCGCTCCTGCTCTACGGCCATGTCGACGTCGTCCAGACGGCGGGGCAACAGTGGACGCACCCGCCGTTCGGCGCCGACCTCATCGGCGGAGTCGTCTGGGGACGCGGCGCGCTCGACATGAAGGGCGGCGTCGCGATGCTCGTCGACGCGTTCCTCCGCGCCGCACGCGGCGAGCTGAAGCCGCGCGGCGACCTGATCCTCGCGGTGTTGAGCGACGAGGAGAACGGCGGCGACTTCGGCGCCAAGTATCTCGTCGAGGAGCACGCCGACCTCTTCGAAGGAGTGCGGCATTCGCTCGGCGAGTTCGGCGGTGCGACGGTGCACCTCGGCGGCAAGCGCTTCTACCCGATCCAGGTGGCCGAGAAGCAGATCTGCTGGATGCGCGGACGCGTGCGCGGACCGGGCGGCCACGGCGCGATCGGCGTGCGCGGCAGTGCGCTCGCAAAGCTCGGGAAGATCCTGCAGACCCTCGACAAGCGCAGCCTGCCGGTACACGTGACGCCGGTCACCCGCGCGTGGCTCGAAGGCATGGCCGCCGAGCTGCCTCGGCCGCAGGCGCTGCTCCTGCGTTCCCTGCTCGAACCGCGTCTCGCCGAGGCGACGCTGCGCGTCGTGCACGTCGAGCAGCTCCGATTGATCGAGCGCGCCCTCCGCAACACGGTGAGCGTCACGATCGTCCACGCGGGCAGCAAGATCAACGTCATCCCCGCCGAGGTCGAGCTCGAGCTCGACGGGCGCACGCTGCCGGGCTTCGGGCCCGACGACCTGATCCGGGAAGTGCACGACCTCGTCGGCCCCGAGCTCGAGCTCGAACTCGTACGCCACGACGCGACGCCCGCCGACCCGGACCTGACGTGGCTCGAAGGGCTCGGTGCGATCCTGCGTGAGCTCGATCCCGGCGCGATCCCCGTGCCGATGCTGCAGGTCGGCGTCACCGACGGGCGCTTCTTCTCGCGCATCGGCATCCAGACGTACGGCTTCCTGCCGCTCGAGCTGCCGGCCGGCTTCGAGTTCACGAAGCTGATCCACGCCGCCGACGAGCGCGTGCCCGCCGCCGCGGTGCGGTTCGGCGCAGAGGCGGTAGGCCGCGCGGTCGAGCGGTACGCCGGATGAAGCTCCTGATCCTCGGCGGGACGAAGTTCCTCGGCCGCCACGCCGTCGACGCCGCGCTCGCCGCCGGACACGACGTCACGATCTTCACCCGCGGCCAGACGAACCCCGAGCTGTTTCCGGACGTCGAGCACCTGCAGGGCGACCGTGACGGCGATCTCGGCGCACTCGAAGGGCGCGGCTGGGACGGCGTCGTCGATACGAGCGGCTACGTGCCGCGCGTCGTTCGCCAGTCGGCCGAATTACTGCGAGACGCCGTCGCTCGCTACGTCTTCGTCTCGAGCATCTCCGTCTACGACGACTTCTCGCAGCCGATCGACGAGAGCACAGCGGTGGCGCAACTCGAGGACCCGGCCACCGAGGATGTCCTGGAGCACTACGGCGCGCTGAAGGCCGCATCCGAGACCGTGATCGACGAGGTCTACGGCGACCGCGGCGCAAACGTACGCGCCGGCCTGATCGTCGGGCCCTACGACCCGACGGACCGCTTCACGTACTGGCCGCGGCGCATCGCCGCCGGCGGCGACGTGCTCGGCCCGGGCGATCCCGCTGCGCCGGTGCAGTTCGTCGACGCGCGCGATCTCGCGGCGTGGCTCGTGAAGCTCGCGCTCGCGGGACCAGGAGGCGTCTTCAACGCGACGGGGCCGTCCGAGCCGCTGACGTTCGCAAGCTTCCTCGAACGCGCCCGTGCCGCAATCGGCTCCGACGTGAACGTCGTGTGGATCGACGAGCAGACGCTGCTCGACGCGGAGGTGCAACCCTGGTCGGAGCTGCCGCTCTGGCTCCCCGGAGACGACTACGCCGGCATGGCGCGCGCTGACACACGGCGTGCGCTCGCCGCCGGCCTGACGTTCCGCCCGCTCGAGGAGACGGTCGTCGACACGCTCGCGTGGGACCGCACGGTCGAAGGCGACCGCCCGACTCTCCCGCGGGAGAAGGAGCGCACCGTCCTGGACGCCGCTCGATGACCGAGCGCGCGGATGTCCCCGAAAACCTGCGGATCAAGCGGGAGCCGCAGCGCGGCGTCTACGACCGAGCGACGATCGACGCGATCCTCGACGAGGCGCTCCTCTGCCATCTCGGCTTCGAGGTCGATGGGCAGCCGTACGTGATCCCGACGCTGCACGCGCGCATCGGCGACCGTCTCTACGTGCACGGCTCCGCCGCGAGCAGGATGCTCCGCCACGCCGCCTCCGGCGTGCGCGTGTGTGTCACGGTCACGCTCCTCGACGGGATCGTCCTGGCGCGTTCGGTCTTCAACCACTCGATCAACTACCGCTCGGTCGTCGTACTCGGCACCGCGACGAACGTCGAGGGCGGCGAGAAGACGGAGGCGTTGCGCGCATTCACCGACCACATCGCGCCGGGTCGCTGGGACGAAGCGCGGCAGCCGACGGAGCAGGAGCTGAAGGCGACGTGGGTCCTGGCGCTGCCGTTGACGGAGGCCTCGGCCAAGGTACGCAGCGGCCCGCCGGAGGACGACGCCGAGGATCTCGACTTTCCCGTCTGGTCGGGTGTCGTCCCCGTTCACCTCGCAGCGGAGCCGTCCGAATACTCCTGGCAACGCGTGCGCGACAGCCGCGTCGTCGCTCCATAACGCGCCGCTACGATCGCCCCGGCAACGATCCTCGTCAAGGAGGCAGCGCGGTTGAGCACGTTCGAGCGGCACACGTTGGACAACGGCCTGCGGGTCCTGACCTCGAACCTCGACCACGCGCAGTCGGTGACGTGCATGGTGATGCTCGCGGCAGGCTCTCGCTACGAGACGCCCGACACGAACGGCATCGCGCACTTCTCGGAGCACATGTTCTTCAAGGGAACCGAGCGCAGGCCGACCGCCCGCGACATCGCCGGCGAGATCGACTCGATCGGCGGCGAGTTCAACGCCTTCACCGGCAAGGAGTACACCGCCTACTACGTCAAGTGCGCGGCGGAGCACCGCGACGTCGCGCTCGACGTGCTCGGCGACATGTTGCAGAACTCTCGCTTCGACAGCGAAGAGATCGAGCGCGAGAAAGGCGTGATCGTCGAGGAGATGAACATGTACTTCGACACGCCGCGCGACTACATCGGCGGGGTGTACGAGAACCTCCTCTACGGCGACCAGCCGCTCGGCTGGGACATCATCGGCCGGAAGGAGACCGTCCGCGGCGCGACGCGCGAGACGTTCATGAGCTATCTCGACCGCTGGTACAAGCCGCCACGCATGGTCGTCGGCATCGCGGGCCGCATCGGCGACGACGCGGTCGAGCGCGCGGAGGCGCTGTTCGGCGACTTGCCGGGTGCTGCGACTGAGAAGCCTGAGCCGGCGCGCGACTACGAGACCGAGCGCGTGCGGGTGTTCACGAAGCAATCCGACCAGGCGCATCTGGTCCTCGGCGTACCGAGCTACCCGATCGAGCATCCCGACCGCTACGCGCTGCAGATGGTCGCGACCGTCCTCGGCGGCGGGATGTCGTCTCGGCTGTTCACCGAGGTGCGCGAGCGCCGCGGCCTCGCCTATTACGTCTTCGGCACGAACCACAGCTACACCGATGCAGGCTCGCTCTACTCGCAAGCGGGCGTCGACATCAATCGCATCGACGAGGCCGTGACGACGATCGCATCCGAGCTGAAGAAGATCGCCGCCGAGCCGGTTCCGGCCGACGAGCTCGAGAAGGCGCGCAGCTTCACGAAGGGCCGCTTCGTGTTGAGCCTCGAGAGCCCGCAAGGCCTGATCCTCTTCGGGATGCGCAAGGAAGTGCTCGAGGGTCGCGCGCCCGATCCGGAAGAGGTTCTCGCCGCTGTCGACGCGGTGACGGCCG
>DATEXK010000043.1:0-8791 GCA_035257065.1 Gaiellaceae bacterium
TCGGCAGGCCCGCGACGACGCGCTCGGCGACACGGGCCGCGCGACCGCCGGGCAGCAGGCACACGTCGGTCGAGGTCCCGCCCATGTCGAACGCGATCGCGTTCTCGAAGCCGGCGCGCCGTGCAACGAGCCCTGCACCGACGACCCCCGCGGCCGGCCCCGAGACGAGGATCGTCGCGGGATGCGCCGCAGCCTCGTCGATCGTCGCGACGCCGCCCGACGACAGCATGACGAGCGGTTCCGGTAGTCCGCCCTCCTGCGCCGCCGCTCCGAGCGCTCGCAGATACCGCGCCGAGACAGGCGCGAGATACGCGTCGGCCGCGGTCGTGGACGCACGCTCGTATTCGCGGAACTCGGGCGCGACCTCGTGCGACGCGACAACGTGCACGCCGGGATGTCGCTCACGCAGCTCGTCAGCGACTGCGGCCTCGTGCCGCGCGTCGCGGAAGGCGAAGAGCAGACACACCGCGACGGCTTCGGCATCGCCGATGTCCGACAGGGTCGCCAGATCGAGCGGGACGAGCTCGCCGCCCGGGCCGAGGCGCCCCTCCACCCCATGACATCGCTCGAGCGGAACGAGTGGCTCGGGTTGCGGCGCGCACAACCGGTACAGGTGCGCACGCGTCTGGCGCCGCAGATGCAGCAGGTGCTCGAAGCCCGCGTTGCCGACGAACGCGGTGCGCGCCCCACGCCGCTCGAGCAGGGCGTTCGTCGCGACCGTGGTGCCGTGCGCGAAGCGCTCGACGCCTGTCGCGCCGACGGCCCGCGCCGCGGCGAGCACCGACTCCTCCTGGTTCGCGGCAGTCGGCACTTTGGCGGTGCGCACGGCGCCGCCGTCGAAAAGCACGGCGTCGGTAAAGGTTCCGCCTACGTCGACGCCGAGAATCGCCATGCGCGTACTCTGCATCGCCGTGCCGATTCGCGCCTTCCTCTTCGACTTCGACGGTCTCATCCTGGACACCGAGACCGCCTCGCGGGCCGGCTGGCAGTGGCTCTACCGCGAGCACGGCCACGAGCTGCCGCCCGAGAAGTGGCAGTTGATGATCGGCACCGTCGAGGGCTGGGATCCCTGGGGCCACCTCGAGGAGCTCGTGGGCGAGCCGCTCGATCGCGCGATGCTGAACGAGCGGCGCTACGCGCACGAGCTGACGCTGATCGAGGCGGAGAAGCTCCGGCCGGGGATCTCCGACTACCTCGCCGCCGCCGACCGTCACGGGCTGAAGCGTGCGATCGTCTCGAGCGCGTCGCGCCACTGGATCGACATGCACCTCGAACGGCTCGAGCGTGAGATCGGCTGGGATGCGATCGTCACAGCCGATCATGATGCCGAGCGGGCAAAGCCGCGGCCGACGCTCTACCTCGAAGCGCTCGAGGAGCTCGGCGTGTCGGCGGACGAGGCGATCGCGTTCGAGGACTCGCCGAACGGCGCGCTCGGCGCGAAGCGGGCGGGCATCTACGTCGTCGGCGTCCCCAATGCGGTGACCCGTGAGCTCGGCCTCGACGGCAGCGCGGATCTCGTCCTGGATTCGCTGGCCGATCTCCCGCCTGACGAGCTGCTCGCGCGCTTCTCCTAGGAGATCAGCCGCACAAGCGCGGTCGCGAGCGCTCCGACGATGACGACCGCCCAGAGCGGCGCGCGCAACAGCGCTGCGACGGCACCGGCCGCGACTCCGGCGATGCGCGCGTCGACGACGAGGTGACGACCGTGCGCGAACGTCTCGCTGACGACGAGCGCCGCGAGGATCGCAGGTCCCACCATCGAGAGCAGCTCCGTCACGCGTGGGGGCAGCTCCTTGTTCGCCACCCCGACGGGACCGACCGCCTTCAGCACAGCGGTGCCCGCACCGACGACGAGCACCGTGATCCAGGCGGCGCTCACGCGCGCCTCCAGCCGATGAGCACAGTCGTGGTCGCCGCGATGATCGGAACGCCGGGAGGAGTCAGCGGCGTCAGCACAGCCGCGATCGAAGCACCGAGGACCGCCGCGGCAATTGCGCGTCTGTTCGTCAGCTGCGAAACGAGCAGCGCCAAGAACAACGCGGCGAACGCTCCGTCCAGGCCGAACGCCGAGGGATCGCTCACGACGCCTCCGAGCAGCGCGCCGATCGCCGTGCCGCCCACCCAGGCGATCCACAACCCGCCGCCGATGCCGAGCATCACGCGGCGGTCGAAACGCGGCGTTCCTCCGCCCGAGAGCGCCCACGACTCGTCGACGACGAGTTGCGCCTCGGCGAACCGCCGTCCGATCGAGCCGCGGAACGACTGCGCGACCGTGATGCCGATGGGCGCGTAGCGCACGTTCAGCAGCAGCGCAGCGACGACGGCCGCGACGATGCCTCCGCCCGCACCCAGCACCGAGATCGCAGCGACCTGCGAGGAACCGGCAAACGTCGTTGCCGACATGACGATCACCGCCACAGACGAAAAGTGCGAGGCGCGCGCAAGGACGCCGAGCGACGCCCCGAGCGCGAGCACCGCCGGCACGAGCGGCGCCATGATCCGCAGCCCCTTACGCATGCCTCGCCCGGAACACACGCGCTTTCTGACGGTTGCCGCACACGCGCATGTCGCACCACTGCCGCGAGTGGTTGCGCGCCTGGTCGACGAAGGCCCAGCGGCAGTCGTCGGCGCGGCAGGCCTTCAGCCGCTGCCAGGAGCCGTCCGTCATCGCCTCGGCAGCTGCGGCGAGCACGCTGCCGAGCGCCCCCTGCACCCCTCGCGTTCCCGGCACGAGCCGGACGACGCCTGCGTCGAAGCGCACGGTGAGCCCGGCGCGGCAGGCTGCGGCGTCGAGCGTGGCGGCGGCCGCCACCTCGTCGACGTCGATCCCGTTGTTTGCGCGCAGCAATTCCCGCAGCGCCTCTCGCACGGCTCGCGCATCGGCCGCCTCCCTCTCGCTTGCGCGAGCATGGGCTCCCGCGAGACGATGCGCGGCGAGCCACCGCACGAGCCCACGCGCGTCCAGCAGGTCGTCGCGTTCCTCCTCGAGGTCGGCGCTGTTCACGAAGTCCTGAACCAGCTCGAGATCGGCCATCCGTATAACCCTCTTTTCCACTTGACCAGTTAGCTAACTAGTCAGTAGGCTATCACCGGTTACCCACGCGAGGAGGAAGAACGTGAGCGCCTACACCGCAGCGCACCTGGACGACATCGTCGCCGAGAAGTGGCCGTACTGGGCGCCGATCCGGCATCACTTCGGCATCCAGGCGTTCGGCATCAACGCCTGGCGTGCCGCGGACGGCGACGAGGTGATCAAGCAGCACGCCGAGGGCGAGGGTGGACACGAAGAGCTCTACGTCGTCTTCAGCGGCCACGCGCTGTTCACGATCGCGGGCGACGAGCTCGATGCGCCGGCGGGAACGTTCGTCTACATTCCCGATCCGCTCGCGGAGCGCAACGCCGTCGCGAAAGCCGATGGGACCGTCGTGCTGACCCTCGGCGGCTGGGCGGGCAAGGCGTTCGAGCCGTCCGAGTGGGAGCTCGAGTCCTTCGCGTCGGACGCATGATCGCCAGGGTCTGGCGCGGCTCGACGCGTGCGGAAGACGCTGATGCGTACGTGGCGTACGTCGAGGAGACGGGCCTGAAAGGCGCGCGCGCACTGCCCGGTAACCGCGGCACGCTGGTCCTGCGTCGCGTGCACGACGGCCGAGCGGAGTTCGAGACGATCCTGCTCTTCGACTCGCTGGACGACATCCGCGCGTTCGCCGCCGACGACATCGAGGCCGCGGTGTTCTTTCCCGAGGACGACCGCTATCTCGTGGAGCGAGAGCTGACGGTGCGCCATTTCGACGTGGACGTGCACGTCCCCGGCTAGGCTCGGCGGCGCATGCCCGCTGCCAAGATGCACGACGACGAGCTGGAGACCGACGCATCGCTCGTCGGCCGACTGCTTGCTGCGCAATTCCCGCACTGGGCAGACCTTCCCATCGAGCCGGTCCAGTCCTCGGGGACCGACAACGCGATCTATCGCCTCGGCGACGACATGGCCGTGCGACTGCCTCGTATCCACTGGGCCACCGGGCAACCGGAGCTGGAGCACGAGTGGCTGCCAAGACTCGCCCCGCATCTGTCGCTTGCCATCCCGGTCCCGCTCGCGCAGGGTGCGCCCGGTGAGGGCTACCCGTGGCAGTGGTCCATCCACCGGTGGCTCGGAGGCGAGACCGCGACCCTCGAGCGCATCGCCGATCCAGACTCGTTCGCGGAGGAACTGGCGGAGTTCGTCACCGCGTTACAGCGGATCGATGCCAAGGATGGGCCGCCTGCCGGCCGCGGCGTGCCTCTGGCGATGCGAGACGCGCCGACGCGCGCCGCGATCGAAGAGCTGCACGGAATGGTCGACACCGACGCGATGACCGCCATGTGGGATGCAGCCCTGCGGATTCCCGAGTGGAACGGCCCGGACGTCTGGATTCACGGGGACCTGGCGCCCGGAAACCTGCTCGTCGTCGACGGACGGCTCAGCGCCGTCATCGACTTCGGCTGTCTGGGTGTCGGCGATCCCGCCTGCGACGCGATCGTCGCGTGGAATCTCCTTACCGCCGAAACGAGGAACGCGTACCGCGCCGCCCTGCGGGTCGACGACGACACGTGGGACCGAGGTCGCGGCTGGGCGCTGTCCGTCGCGCTCATCCAACTTCCGTACTACGACAGCAGGAGCCCCGTGCTCGCCGCCGGCGCCCGGTACACGCTCAACGAAGTGCTCGCCGATCGCGGGTCGACGTTCCGCTGACCCGCTTGCTCGACTACAAGTGCTTGCCGAGTTGCAGCAGGGAGACGCGACCTCTGGTGAAGCAGACGCGGCGACCGTCACTTGTGCTCGTCGCCGGGTAGAGCCAGCAGTTGAGACGGGGAGTGCGCGGCATCCCTGCCACGGCCGCGACCTTGCCGTCCGTCATTCCGAGCGTGATCTTGTCCAGCAGGCCGGTGCGCGGGCAGACGGTCGCCGCATAGCGGTCGAAGGTCGCAATGGCTTGCGGGTAGTCGATGCTTGGCTGCGGCGCGTTCGAATGCGCCTGCGCACTCAACTGCGCGACAGCTTCGACGACCGCCCCGCAGGAGTGGACATGATCGACCCTCATGTTGTCGAGCCAGTCATTGACGGCAGCGAGCCATTCCCTCGAGGTGACCACACCGGGCGATGGTGATGCTGCTGCCGGCCACGCAGTGACTCCGGCGAGCACCGCAATCACGGCCACGAGTGCTCCGACTTTCATCTCAGCCATCCTCGCCGACGCATACGTCGAATGGATGACCGATCGGTAAAGGATTCTGTCCACCGGCGGCGCTCGCGGAAACGCCGCTCCCTCGCGCGCCCGGCCCATCTGCGCGATGGGCCGGGCCGCAGAGACCCCACACGGCGGGGGTCGCGCTTACGTGACGATCAGGGTGCCGTGCATACCCGCGTCTTCGTGTCCGGGCACGGAGCAGTAGAAGTTGTACTTGCCGGCCTTGAGCGTGACGGTCAGCGTGGTCGTCGCCTTCGAGATGGTCTTCGTCTTGCCCAGCTCGTGCTCGCCACTCTCGACGTTGACGTTGTGCTTGAGCGCAGACCGGTTGAGAAAGATGATCTTGATCTTCCCGGCGCGGGCATGGACGGTCTTCTGGTCGTAGCGCAGGCCCGAAACCGGTGCGCTGATGCGAACGACGCTGATCGTCGAGCTCGACGCCGCATACGAGACGGTCGGTACGACGCAAGCGGCAACGATCACGAGGGCGAGTGCGAATTTGCGCAAGATCAACTCCTTGGGTTGGGTGAGGCCGACTGTGGCCTCTGAGCTCCCCACCAAACCAGCCCCTGATGAAGGGCTGATGAGTCGCTGCGGCTACCGTCGCGCCGCTACGCGGCGTTCGAGCCGAAGCGCGAGCACGGGACACGCCGCGACGGCTCGGCGCGCATGCGCCTCAAGCGCGCGTGGCATCGGGGTGTCGTCGATGATCGGATAGCCCCACTCGTCGAGCTCGATTCGCTCCGGTAGCAGCTCCGCGCACAGGCCGTGTGCGTCGCACAGGATCGGATTGACGCGGAGCACGAAGTCGCTCATCGGATCGCCAGCGCCGGGCGTCCGTTCCCGGTACATCGCCGCCCGTGCACGTGCCGATCGACCTCACCGGCGAAGACGCGTAGCGCGCTCGCGACAAGTACAGCCGCACCATCGGGATGACGGCACGCTCCGCGGCCCGCGATCTGGCCGAGGCGGCGCTGCAGAAGCGGGACGTCGGCCGTGCGCTTCTTCGCCTGCACGAGCTGCTCGAGACTGTCGACGATCGCCGCAAGGCCGTGGACGCACGGCCCGCATTGCCCTGCGCTCTGCTCCGAGAGGTACGCCGCGATGCGCGCCGTCTCCACGACGCCGCACGCATCCGCGGGCAGGACGATGATCGCGCGGGCGCCGAGCGCCGCACCGAAGCGGCCGAGGCTCGCGTTGGACAGGGCCGCGCGAGCTCCTTCTGCGGCGGTGAGCCACGTGCCGAAGTAGCCGCCGACGAGGTATGCCTGAGCCTGTCGGTCCGCTCCCGCCTGCTCCAGCAGGCCCGCGAACGAGCTGCCGAGCTCGATCTCGTACACACCCGGCTCGCGTACCGCGCCGGAGACCGTCACGAGCGCTGTTCCCGGCTCGTCGGGAGTGCCGGCGGCGCGGAACCAGGCCGCTCCGAAACGCGCGATGAGTGCGAGCTGCGCCAGCGTCTCGACGTTGAGGACCAAGGTGGGTGCGCCGCCGACACCGCGTTCGTACGGGCGCGGCGGCGTGAACGTCGGGAGTGCCGGCCCACCGTTCAGGAACTGGACGAGCGCAGTCTCTTCTCCGGCGACGAAGCGGTCTGGAACGACGACCGCGCGCACTCGGATCCCACGCTCGAGCCGACGCTCCCGCAGCGCGGCCTCGACGGCTGCGTTGACCGTGGACGACGTTGCGATCACGACCTGCTTCGCGCCGACCGCGCGGGCCGCCAGCACGGCGCCGTCGATGACGAGATGGGGCGAGTAGGCGAGCAACACCTTGTCCTTGCCCGAGGGCGGTTCCCCTTCGGTGCCGTTCGCGACGACCACCGGGCGCGTTCGCCCGCCGCGCACCGACTCGAGCTTCGTCGCAGTCGGGAATCCGGCGCCGCCACGTCCGGTGAGCCCTGCGGCGGCGATCCGCTCGCGCAGCTCCTCCGAGCGCAGCTCGAGCGGCAGCGGGCCGTAGCGCTCGAGATGTGCGGCCACCCCGACCGGGCGCCCGTCCTGGCGCAACCCGCCGAGCAGACGCGGCGCTACCGGCGGCGCGGCGACTGTCTCGACAGCGCTCACTGGAGGCTCTTCGGATTCCCGTGCACGGTGCCGCTCGCGGTCCCGCTCGCCGCGTCGAGCTGAAGATCGACGAGCAACGAGAGACTGCTCGTCTGTGCGTTCAGCGAGAGTTGGATCCTGCTGCCCTGCAGCGAGACGATCTTGCCCACGTAGGCGTTCGGGAAGCCGGGAGGCCCGTAGCTCGCACCGCTCGCCGTCATCGCCACACCGCCGCCCTCGATCGGCTGGCCCTGCAGACGGATCCACAACACACCCGGGCTACCACCGCTCGTGCGACCGGAGATGCTCACGAGCACACTGCCGCTGCCGTTCTGCGCCGACTCCCGCACCCGGCCGGTGAACGTCCCGGTGAACGCCTTTGTCGGCAGTGCAATCGCCGTCACGGCCGGTCGAGCCTTGGGCTTCGCGACGATCTTGCGCGCGAGCAACGTCGACGGCGTGCCGGCGCGTGCCGCCCAGCCGCGACGCGCCGGTCCCGCGAGGTACCAGCCGGTGATCAAGAGCGGCAGCACGAGCACGGCCACGGTGGCAAACCCGCGCAGAGAAGACGTCGAGCGCTTCGACGCGATGCGCCACAGCACGGCAGTCACGACAGCGGAGACGCACACGACGGACAGGATCTGCATCCACGCGATCCGTGCGTCGGTGCCGGTGCCGAGACCGTGCACGAGCGCAACCGGCCACGACGCATAGGCGAGCCAGTGCACGGCCCGCCATCTGCGGTAGCCCAGCCGCGCGCGCAACAGGCTTGTGATCGTCAGGGCGAGCAGGAGGTCGAGCGCAACCGCGCCGAGACCGAGCCACACCGGACGGTACGCAGACGTGAACGGAACGACTGCACTGAGGAACGAGATCGGCGCATAGCCGTCGGCAACAGTCGTGATGACGTGCAAGGCGATGAAGACGAGCGCGAGCAGCGTGAGGTTGCGGTGCAAGCCGGCGACGACGAACCGCGGCCAACGCGTGCTCCGCCAGCGGGTGACGCCTGCCACGCCGAGCACGACGATCGCCGTCAGCAGCAAGAGCGAGACGACGCCGAAGCCGCGCGTCGCAAACCACAACGCGTGCGAGCTCACTCCGTGTCCTCCGGCCAGCCGGCGACGACCGCTCGGCCGCCCCCGATGCTCACGAGGCGCGCCGGCAGTCCTCGCGCCTCGAGCCAGGCCGGCGCATCGTCGAGCAGGAATGACGCCGTGCTCGCAACGTTCGCATCGACGCACGACTTCGCCGCCACGCTGACCGTCCGCCACGGCGACTCCGCCGGCCGGCCGGTGCGCGGGTCGACGAGATGGTGGAGCGCATCGCTGCCGCTGCGCCAGCGGCGCACCGTCGTCGAGGACGTCGCGAGCCCCCCACTCTCGAGTGCCACGGTCGGCCCGGGCCCGTCGAGCGGGGCCGCGTGATCGTCGGCGATCCGCACGGGCCAGCCGCCTACGGGTGCCGACCCCGCGATGGCGATGTCTCCGCCGAGGCTGACCAGGACCGAGCCCGCGACCGCCG
>DATEXK010000044.1:0-3169 GCA_035257065.1 Gaiellaceae bacterium
CGCAGTCGGCGACGGCGACCTCGACGTGCGGGCGCCGGAGCTCGAGGGCCCGCCGGAGGTGCGTTCGCTCGCGCGAGTCTTCAACGAGACCGTGGCGAAGCTCGATCAGCTCGTGCGCTCGCAGAGCGAGTTCGTCGCCGATGCGTCGCACGAGCTCCGGACACCGTTGACGGCGCTGCGCCTGCAACTCGAGAACGGCGACGTCGAGAATTCGCTGCGCGAGGTGGAGCGCCTCGGCGATCTCGTCGAGGGGCTGCTTGCGCTTGCCCGCGCCGACGCGGGCAGTGCGCCGGCCGCGGTCGTCGACGCAGCTGCAATCGCACGCGAGCGGGTGGAGCACTGGCACGCGCTCGCGGAGGAGCGGGATGTGACGCTCGCCGGGCCGGCCGGCGACGAGCAGGCACTCGTGCGGGCAGGGTCGGAGCGGCTCGTCCAGGTGCTCGACAACTTGCTCGCGAACGCGCTCGACGCCGCGCCGCACGGTTCCGCCGTCGCAGTCTCCCTTCGACCGGGTCACGGACGAGTCGAGCTCCGCGTCCGCGACGAGGGTCCCGGGCTCAGCGCCGATGAGCGGGCGCGCGCCTTCGACCGGTTCTGGCGGGCGCGCAAGGGCGGCGGCTCCGGGCTCGGGCTCGCGATCGTGCGGCGGCTCGTCGAGGCGGATGGGGGCGAGGTCGAGCTCGCGGAGGCGCCGGGCGGCGGCGGGCTCGACGCGATCGTGCGCCTCCGCACGGCCTGATCGGGTCGCCTGCGCACGGCCTGATTGGGTCGCCTGCGCTCGGGCATGAGGGTCCGTCCGGACCCTCGGGAATACTGGACCGTGCTCTGGCGCCGAGCACGATGACACCGATCCGTCGACTGACGGGGTTCGCAAGCCTGGACCAGCCTCCGGTCTGGCCGGCGACCCGCAGGTGTCCGCAGCCGCGCCGCCTCGACGCGTCGCTCGACACGCTGCCGGGCGTCGGCGCAACGGTGAAGCGCAAGCTGGCGAAGCTCGGGCTCGAGACGGTGCGCGATCTGCTCGAGCACCGTCCGAGGCGTTACGAGGCTGCAGCGCCCGAGGTGAGGATCGCCGCGCTCGGCGGTGACGACGAGGTCGTGATCGCGGGCGAGGTGCTGAACGTCAACTCGCGCCGTCGCGGGCGGCTCGGGATCGTCACGGTGAAGATCTCCGACGGAACGGCGACGGTCTCGGCGACGTTCTTCAATCAGCCGTGGCTCGCGCAGCAGCTCGCTCCCGGCGTGCGCATGCGCCTGCGCGGAAAGCCCGGCCGCTACGGCTTCGACGTCAAGGCATACGACGTCGGTGACGGTGACTCGACGGCCGACTTCGCGCCGGTCTATCCCGCCGGTGAGGAGGTGACGCCGAAGAAGATTCGCGCGCTCGTCGCCGCAGCGCTGCCGTACGCCCATGACGTCTACGATCCGCTGCCTGCCGACGTCCGGGTGCGGGAGCAGCTGCCGCTGAAGTCCGACGCATTCGCGGTCGTGCACCATCCGTCGTCCGGCAAGGAAGCGGAAGTGGGACGGAGGCGGCTCGCCTTCGAGGAGCTGCTTCTGCTGCAGATCGGCATCGCACGGCGCGCGGCCGAGCGCGAGCGGACGCTCGCACCCTCGCTCGGCGAGCCGGGCGAGCTGATCGCGCGCTACCGCAAGGCGCTCCCGTTCGCGCTTACGCCGTACCAGGAGCAGGCGATCCGCGAGATCGACGGCGATCTCGCGCGCACGGCTCCGATGCAGCGTCTGCTTCAAGGCGACGTCGGGTCGGGCAAGACGGTCGTCGCGCTCTACGCGCTCCTCCGTGCGGTCGAGAACGGCCGCCAGGGCGCGCTCATGGCGCCGACCGAGACGCTCGCCGAGCAGCACTTCCTCACGATCGCCGATCTCTGCCAGGAGCTCGGCGTGACGTGTGTTCTGCTGACGGGCGCCTCGCGCAAGCGTGAGCGCGGGCTCGCCCAGCAGGTCGACGTCGTCGTCGGCACGCACGCACTGATCCAGGAAGGCGTCGAGTTGCGCGATCTCGCCGTTGCAGTTGTCGACGAGCAGCACCGCTTCGGCGTCGAGCAGCGCAAGGCGCTCACGCAAGGGCGTGCGCCGCACGTGCTGCACATGACCGCGACGCCGATCCCGCGCACCTTGGCGCTGACGGTGTACGGCGACCTTGCAGTGTCCGAGATCGCGAAGCCGCCCGCGTCACGCAAGCCGATCGAGACGCGCTGGATCAGCGAGGAGAAGGCGTCGGCCGCGTATACGCGTCTCACCCGCCTGCTCGGCGAGGGGCGCCAGGCGTATGTCGTCTGCCCGCTGATCGAGGCGTCGGAGACGACGCTCGCGCGCGCCGCCGAGGAAGAAGCCGAGCGCTTGCAGCGTGCGGAGCTGCGCGACTTCCGCGTCGGCTGCCTGCACGGCCGCGTGAAGCCGGCGGAGCGGCGCGAGCTGATGGCGCGCTTCAAGGCCGGCGATCTGGACGTGCTCGTCGCGACGACGGTGATCGAGGTCGGCGTCGACGTCCCGAACGCAACGGTGATGATCGTGCAGGAGGCGGACCGCTTCGGGCTCGCGCAGCTCCATCAGCTGCGAGGCCGCGTCGGGCGCGGAGCGGAGCAGTCGTACTGCCTGCTCGTGTCGCGCGCGAAGGAAGAGCTGACGGAGACGGCGCAGAAGCGGCTCGAGGCGCTCGTCGCCACGACCGACGGCTTCGAGCTCGCGGAGATCGACCTCGACCTGCGCGGCGGCGGCGCGTTCCTCGGCACCCGCCAGTCGGGAATGTCCGACCTGCACTTCGCGCACATCCGTCGCGACCGCCCGCTACTCGAGCGAGCGCGCGCGATCTGCGGCGCGGTCTCGGTCGAGCCGAGCCCGCTTCAGGACGCTGTGGACGAGCTCTTCGCAGGCGCGGACATCGAAGCCTGAGTCGTCGCTCGGGCGAGAGCAGCGCGGCCCACGGCAGATTGTGTTTCATGGCTGCGCGCCGCGCCGCCAGCGCTGACGCTTCGCTGTGCGGCCGCGCTTCAGTCGTCGATCAGTGGTCGACGGAAAACCCACAGCAGCCTCGAGGTTGCACCCGTGGGAAGCTCGTCGGCCGGGTCGGATGCCCCGAGCTTGGTCAACTTATCCGCGGCTTCCTCGAGCCGGCCGAGAGAGCGTGGCAGCGGAAAGGCCCCACTCC
>DATEXK010000045.1:0-6819 GCA_035257065.1 Gaiellaceae bacterium
CGGAAGCGCAGCTTGCACGTCTTGCAGTCGACGAGCGGGTCGCTGAAGCCCGCGACATGGCCCGATGCCTCCCAGACGCGCGGGTTGAGGATCACGGCTGAGTCGAGGGCGACCATGTCGTCGCGCTCTTGCACCATCGACCGGAACCACTGGGCCCGGATGTTGTTCTTCATCAGGACGCCGTAGTGGCCGTAGTCGTACGTCGAGCCGAGCCCGCCGTAGATCTCGGAGGACGGGAAGACGAAACCGCGCCGCTTGCAGAGCGACACGATCTTCTCCATCGTCACGGCCTCGGTGCTATCCGCCATCCGCGTGAGGTTACCGAGACGGGAGAGGCTCTAGTTAGGCTGCCGTCATGGCGTCCACGCCCGCAGTCAGGGCGGCCGAGCGGGCCGGCATCGACTTCGACTTGCACGAATACGCCCACGACCCCGCGGCGGAGTCCTACGGGCTCGAGGCGGCCGAGAAGCTCGGCGTCGATCCGGCGCGCATCTTCAAGACACTCGTCGTCTCGGTCGACGGCGCGCTCGAGGTGGCGTGCGTGCCGGTTGCAGCCCAGCTCGATCTGAAGGCGCTCGGCAAGCGCACGCGGATGGCCGACCGGACGCTGGCGGAGCGCACGACCGGCTACGTGACGGGCGGAATCAGCCCGATCGGCCAGCGGCGCCGCTTGCCGACGCATCTCGACGCGTCCGCGTGCGACCACGAGAGGATCATGGTCAGCGCCGGGCGCCGGGGCCTTCAGATCGAGCTCGCCCCCGACGACCTCGTCCGGCTGACGGACGCTCGCGTCCACCCGATCGCGGCTCCCGGCTAGGGTCCGCGAACGATGGCCACCGCGCCGCCACCGGTCGAGCTCCACGTCGTCTCCGACGCGACGGGCGAAACGGCCGCCCGCCTCGTCCTCGCGCTCGAGGCGCAGTTCCCCGACCAGGAGTTCGTCGAGATCCGCCATCCCCGCGTGGAGTCGGAGGACGACCTGCACCTCGCCGTCAACCGGATGAAAGGCCGGCCCGCGGTCGTCGTCTACACGCTCGTGCACCCCGAGCTCCGCGATGCGATGCGCACGCTCTGCCGCCGCGCGAGACTGCACTACTGCGACCTGCTCGGACAGCCGATCGAGGCCGTCGCGCGTGTCTCCGGCGTGGCAGCGAAGATGACGCCCGGCTCGAGACCGCCCCTCAACTCGGCCTACTTCAAGCGGATCGAGGCGATCGAGTTCGCGGTGCGCTTCGACGACGGAGTCGGGAGCGGACTGGACGACGCAGACCTCGTACTCGTCGGCGTATCGCGGACGTCGAAGACACCGCTCTGCATCTATCTCGGCTATCTCGGTCACAAGGCGGCGAACGTTCCGGTCGTCAAGGGGATCGAACCTCCGAAGGAGCTCTTCTCGATCGACGAGCGAAAGATCGTCGGCCTGACGATCGATCCGAACCGCCTCGTCGAGATCCGGCGCGCACGCGTGCGCACGATGGGCGCGCGCAACCGCCACTACGCCGAGCTGACGGAGATCTACGACGAGCTCGAGCAGGCGACGAAGCTGCATCGCAAGCTCGGCTGCCCCGTGATCGACATCACCGAGCTGTCGATCGAGGAGACGGCACACCGCGTGCTGCGTGTCCATGAAGAGCGTCCCGCGAAGACGGTGCATGCATGAAGGAGAAGCCGGACATTCCGCTGCGCTACTGGGCGCTGTGGTTGGCGATCCTCGTCGTCGCGGACATCGTGTTCTACGTCTTGCTGACGCCGATCTGGATCGGCCTGCGCGCCGTCGCCTGGCTGGCGGAGTTCCGCTCGCGCCGTTCGCGCTCGGCGACCTAGAGGCGACGCGTGTCGAGCGGCTCCTCGCCGTCAGGCGCAACGCGATATCCGCCCGCGCCGGCCCGGGAGGAGACGACCTCGTACAGCTCCGTGCCGACGTAGTGCGCACCGGCGGCGTCGTCGAGCGCGATACCCGCCGGAAAGCCTTCGCGCACGAGCCGTTCGTAGACCGGCCGGCGCCGCTCTTCGCCGTCGTAGTGCGGACACGCGCTCCCGGGAAGCAGACCCAGCCCGTCGGGCATGCCCTCGAGCTGCGGCCCGAACGAGTCCGTGACGCCCGCATCGAACCAGCAGATCATCCCGGCGCTCCAGCCGGTGAGCAGGATGCCCGCCTCCCAGGCTTCGCGGAGGATCTCGTCGAAGCCGTGCACGCGCCAGATCGCGAGCATGTTCGCGGTGTTCCCTCCCGGGACGACCACGACGTCGTGCGCGAGCGTGAGCTCACGCATGTTCTCCGGCGGCCACGGGTTGAAGGACAGCGGCGTCAGCTCCGCGCGCCCGCGGAGCCGCTCGTACCAGGCCACGGTCCCGCTCGGATCCTCGTTCGAGGCAGTCGGCACATAGAGGACATTGGCGCCACGCGCAAGGCCGAGCGCGTGATCGAGCATCGCCTCGTCGGGGTTGCCACCGAGACCGAGGATCTGACGGGAGTCCATCCGGATATCTATGACAAGATTCCCGCCGGTGCCCAAGTACGTCTATGCATTCGAGGAGCCCGCCGAGGGTGGCCGTGAGCTCCTCGGCGGCAAGGGGATCGGCCTGGCGGAGATGACGCAGCTCGGCGTGCCCGTGCCGGCGGGGTTCACGATCACGACGGACGCCTGTCGCGCCTACATGCGCGAGGGCGGCCTGCCGGACGGTCTCGACGACGAGATCGAAGAGCACATCGCGCTGCTCGAGCAGCAAGTCGGAAAGCGCTTCGGCGACGACAGCGATCCGCTGCTCGTCTCGGTGCGCTCCGGCGCCGCGATCTCGATGCCGGGGATGATGGACACGATCCTCAACCTCGGCCTGAACGACGATGCAGTCGAAGGGCTCGCGCGCACGACCGGCAACGCACGCTTCGCGCGGGACTCGTACCGGCGGCTCGTGCAGATGTACGGCGAGGTCGTCGACGGCGTCGACGGGCACCGTTTCGAGCAGGCGCTCGGCGACCTGAAGCGTGAGCGCGGCGTGGAGGCGGACGTCGACCTGACGGCAGACGATCTTGCGCAGCTCATCGAGACGTTCAAGTCGATCTACCGCGAGGAGATCGCCGACGAGTTCCCACAGGATGCGCACGAGCAGCTTCGCCGGGCGGTCGCCGCGGTGTTCCAGTCGTGGCAGAACCCGCGCGCGCAGGTGTACCGGCACACCTACGGGATCGCCGACGACAGCGGCACGGCGGTGAACGTCATGCAGATGGTCTTCGGCAACAGGGGCGAGCAATCCGCGACTGGCGTCTGCTTCACGCGCAACCCGTCGACGGGAGTGCCGGGCGTGTACGGCGAGTACCTGATCAACGCGCAGGGTGAGGACGTGGTCGCCGGCATCCGGACCCCGCAGCCGGTCGAGGAGATGCGCGCGCGGCTGCCCGAGGCATACGACCAGCTCCTCGACACGATGGCGCGGCTCGAGCATCACTACCGCGACGTGCAGGACATCGAGTTCACGATCGAGGAAGGGCGGCTGTACCTCCTGCAGACGCGCTCGGCAAAGCGGACGGCCGCGGCGGCGCTCAAGGCAGCCGTGGACATGACGAGCGAGTCGTTGATCTCGCGTGACGACGCGATTGCGCGCATCGACCCGGCGCAACTCGACCAGCTCCTTCATCCGATGCTCGATCCGGACGCCAAGTTCGAGGTCGCCGCGCGCGGGCTGAACGCGTCGCCCGGGGCAGCTTCCGGCGCGATCGTGCTCGATGCCGACACGGCGGAGGAACGCGGCCGCGCCGGCGAGTCGGTGATCCTCGTCGGCTGGGAGACGAGCCCGGACGACATCCACGGGATGATCTGGGCCAAGGGCGTGCTGACGGCGCACGGCGGCATGACGTCCCATGCCGCGGTGGTCGCACGCGGGATGGGCAAGCCCTGCGTCGCCGGTTGCGAGGGGCTCACGCTCGACGTCGACGCGAGGACGGTGCGGATCGGGAACCACGAGCTCCGCGAAGGCGACACGATCACGATCGACGGCGCGACCGGCCGGGTGGTCGTCGGCGAGGTGGCGCTCGTCCCGCCGCAGATCAACGAGGATCTCGAGACGATTCTCGCGTGGGCCGACGACGTTCGACGGCTCAGGGTGCATGCGAACGCCGACAACCCGGTCGACTCCGCGAAGGCGCGCGAGTTCGGCGCGGAGGGCATCGGTCTGTGCCGCACCGAGCACATGTTCTTCGGCGAGGAACGGCTGCGTGTCGTGCAGGAGATGATCCTCGCCGACGACGAGGCCGGGCGGCGCTCGGCGCTCGATCGCCTGCTGCCGTTCCAGCAATCCGACTTCGAGGCGATCTTCGAGGTGATGGTGGGCCTGCCGGTGACCATCAGGCTGCTCGACCCGCCGCTGCACGAGTTCCTGCCCTCGCTGGAGGAAGCGACCGACGAGAAGATGCGCCGGCGCATCAAGGCGCTGTCGGAGGCGAACCCCATGCTCGGCACGCGCGGGTGCCGGCTCGGCATCCAGTGGCCCGAGATCTATGAGATGCAGGTGAGGGCGATCGCACGCGCTGCGAAAGCGGTGCAGGCACGGACCGGCGCGGCGCCGCTCGTCGAGATCATGCATCCGCTCGTCGGCTTCGGCGAGGAGCTGCGCCTGCTGCGCGAGCTCACGGAAGACGTCATGCGCGAAGAGGCGCCCGAGCTGGAGTACCTGTGCGGGACGATGATCGAGCTGCCGCGCGCGGCGCTGTGCGCCGACGAGATCGCCGAGCACGCCGATTTCTTCTCCTTCGGCACGAACGACCTCACGCAAACCGCGCTCGGCATGTCGCGTGACGACGCCGAGGGAAAGTTCCTCACGTTTTATCTCGAGAACGGCGTGCTCGACCGCAACCCGTTCGAGACGCTCGACCAGAAGGGCGTCGGCGACCTGATGCGCATCGCCGTCGAGCGCGGCCGCAGCACGAAGCCCGACATCAAGCTCGGCATCTGCGGTGAGCACGGGGGAGACCCGCCTTCGGTCGAGTTCTGCCACCGCCTCGGGCTCGACTACGTGAGCTGCTCGCCGTACCGCGTCCCGCTCGCGCGGCTTGCCGCGGCGCAGGCCGTGCTGAAGGAAGGGAGCCGGGCCCAGTACGTCGCCTCGGGCGGCTAGAAGTGCGCTACGAGCTGCTCGTCGACGGGGAAGCACGCGGGAAGGCGGGGTCTGACGAAGAGGCGCGCGCGTGGCTGCGGGATTACCGCGCCGAGCACGCAGGTGACGATCCCGACGCGACGCACGTCCAGGTGCGAAGGCTCTCGGCGCTTTCGTGGCTCACCGGCGGGTCGCTCGTCCCGCTGGCCGACTTCATCGACGGGCCGTTGCATTCCGTCAGCGAGTAGCGCACATACTCGTTCCTGGCACCATGACGGCGTGCGCTGCCTCGCCGTCACGCTCGTAGCACTTGCTTTCGCCGCACCGGCGGGGGCAACGCTGAGGCCGGGTGACCGCGCGACGATCGACGTCGCCGTGGCAACGCTCTGGAAAGCGCCGGACCTCGCACGCGCGATCGACCGTCCGTCGTTGACGAACCCGGTCGACCTCGACGCGTGGAATCGCAATCTCTCGACGACGGAGTCGCGTGTGTGGCTCGACGCGCACGTGCAGACGCAGGCGCTGTACGCGCAGACGGTGACGGTGCTCGCGCGGAGCGGCGGCTGGGCGAAGGTGGCGGTGCGCGACGAGCCCGATCCGCAGGATCCGCACGGGTATCCGGGCTGGCTGCCGGTGTCGCAGCTGCGTGCGGGTTTTGACGAGACCGGACCATCGCTCACGGTCGTCGCGCGCACGGCCGTGCTGCGCCTGACGAGCGGCCGCCCGATCACGCTCAGCTACGGGACGCGGCTGCCGATCGTCCGTCTCGCCTCAGAGAGAACAATCGTCCGCTCGCCCGACGGCGTCGGCACCATCGCCAAAGCGGCGCTCGCACCGTCGCTGCACCCGTCGGGCGCGTCGATCGTCGCGCAGGCGAAGCGCTTCCTCGGGCTGCACTACCTCTGGGGCGGGCTCTCCGCGTGGGGCTTCGACTGCTCCGGGCTCGTCTGGGACGTCTTCCGGATGCACGGCCTGACGATCCCGCGCGATGCCGATCCTCAGTTCCACCACGGCACGGCGGTGACACGTGCGCAGCTGCGCGCCGGCGATCTGCTCTTCTGGGGCTCGCCGAGCTACGCCGACCACGTCGCCATCTACGCCGGCAACGGGCTGATGGTCGAGGCGCCCGATTCGGCGCACAGCGTTCGCGTCGTGCCGGTGCGCTGGGACCGCTACTACCTCGGCGCCCGGCGCTATCTCAGCGGCTAGCGAGCTTCGCGTCGATCTCGTTCAGCTTGCGCATCACGTCGTCGAGCGAGGGTCTCGGCTTCGGGGTCGCATTGAACACGCCCTCCGGCTCGAGCGTCACCTTCTCGGTGTCCTTGAGCTCGAGCCCCTGCCGGCGGAGCCCTGCAGCATCCTGGCCAGGCGCGGGCTCATGAACGTCGCGCGGACGACCGCGTGGTTGAGGCCGATGAGGATCGCCGCGCCGAGCAGCCCGCCGAGCAGGGAGTTGTCCGGACCGATGATCGCGTTCTGCACCACATTCGAGAGCAGCAGCAGGACCACGAGGTCGAACGAGTTCAATTGGGCGAGTGAGCGCTTGCCCGAAAGATGGAGGAGGCCGAGAATCGCGGCGTAGACGGCCGCCGTGCGGACGGCCTTCTCCCAGGGCGAGATCCCGAGATGCGCGAGGTGGTGCAGCACCCCGTGAAGGTTCGCTATGCGAGCCCGCGAACCTTCCAGTAAGCGATCGCAACGCTCGCCGCGGCCACGAGCACGAGGCCC
>DATEXK010000046.1:0-2580 GCA_035257065.1 Gaiellaceae bacterium
TGCCCCCGGCCGGCCAGCTTCGCCGCGAGCGGCGCGCGCTGCTCCAGCTCCGGGAAGCGCGTCTCCGCGACCTCGGCGGGCTCATGCTCGAGATGTACCGGCGCGACCAGTTCCGGCAGGACCTCCTCGTCGACCGCTGCGGGGAACTCGTCACGCTCGAGGAGCGCCTCGCCGAGCTCGACACGCTGCTGGCCGCAGCCGTGTCGAGAGGCCATGCGCGGCCGGCCGTCCGCTGCGAGTGTGGCGCGCTCGTCTTCTGGGGATCGAAGTTCTGCGCCCAATGTGGCCTACCGACCGGCGGCCGGCCGGCCGGCTCGCAGGCGCCGGCCGGCGAAGGAGCCTGATGGCCGATCCACAGCCTCCGCACGACTACTGCCCGAGCTGCGGCGTCGCCTACGAGCCGCTCCAGGAGTACTGCCTCGAGTGCGGCACGCGCCTGCCGACGAACCGCGGCGTCGTCGGCTTCCTCGCAACGCAATGGCAGCGCCGCCTTGCGTGGTATCCCGGCGACTGGATCTGGCCCGTGCTGCTCTTCCTCGTGCTGACGATCGTCGCGACCGCCGCAGCCGTCGCGGCGGGCTCGCCCGGCAAGCACAAGACGACGGTCGTCGCGACGAAGCCGCTCGTCACGGTCGGCCCTGGTGCGACCCAAGTGGTCGTCCCCACCGCCACCCGGACGAGCACGCTGCCCACCGCTCCCGCCCCGACGATCACGACCGGCACGCTGCCGCGGGCGCCGGGCTCCCCGTCGACGAACAGCGTCACCACCCCGGCGCCGAACCCGAACGCGCTCGCCTTCTGGCCGGAAGGCAAGAGCGGCTTCACGAACGTGCTCGAGTCATTGCCGCTCGCCGCGGGCCGCGCCAATGCCGTCGCCCGGGCCAGGAAGGCCAAGCGGGCCGGCCTCCCTGCGGTCGGCGTCCTCGTGTCGTCGCAGTATTCGAGCCTCCACCCGGGCTACTACGTCGTCTTCTCCGGGATCTACGGCTCCCAGAGCCAGGCGAGCGCCGCGGTCTCCACGGCCCACGCCCACGGCTTCCCGGACGCGTATCAGACCCGCGTCACCCGCTGATCCGGTCGGGTCACAGAGGTGTAATCCGCGCCCGGATCGGGCACTCCGCACCCCAGGTACGTGCTGCGGGCCGGAGACGGTGTTCACTCCGGAGGCAACATTGATCCGCACTTTGTAACAGCGGCCGAAGCATGTAGGATCGATCTGCGATGGAGATGGGGACCGGCCCTAACCCGCTGTTAACAAAGACTTGGCGGGAACTTCACAGGAAACGGGGAGACTGGTGATCGAAGAGCGGACTCTCCAGTTGCAACACTGCATGTATCAATATTCGCGGGCGATTTATCGGTCAGTGAAGGACTTGATCGATCCCTATGGCGACCGCGAATCGCAGATCGAGTCACGCCGGGCCGTGTTGATGGCCTGCGAGCAGACGATGGAGCGCCTCGCGAACGACCCCCTGTATTTTGCCAAGCCCGATCGGGCGCTTTTCCAGGACATTCGGCGCTACTTCCCGATCACCGCGCAGGCGCCCGTCGCTTGGGCCGTCCAGGCCGGGGTCAGCGCCGCGATGCAGTTCATCGAGGAGCAGATCGAGGCCGGGGCGCTCGACGGTGGCGTTGCCCGCTGCCGTGCGACGACCCGTAAGGGCAAGCCCTGCCAGCGCACCCCGCTGCCCGAGCGCGACTACTGCCCGTCACACCAGCACCTGGAGGCGAAAGCCGCCGCGTAGGCGCACCCGCGTCCACAGCCTTTCCACAGGCCCGATCCACAGGGCACCCCGTGTAGTGTGAACCGGGGTGTCGCACGATACGGACAAACTGATTCGCCAGCTCTCGCTGGTCGCGTTCCTGATGGCTGAACGGCGGCCGATCACGGCACGCGATGTGAAGTCGAATGTCGAGGGTTACTCGGAGATGTCGGACGAGGCATTCGCCCGCCGTTTCTACTCCGACCGCGCCGAATTGCTCGCGCTCGGCGTGCCGCTGAATTCGCAGCGTGACGAGTTCACGGGCGAGGAGCTCTACACCCTGCGCTCCGAGCAGTACTTCCTCCCGCAGCTCGAGCTCGACGACGCCGAGCTCGCGGCGCTGCAGACGGCGCTCTACCTACTCGAGGGGAAGTTCGCCTACGCGGAACCGCTCCGGCTCGCGCTGCAGAACCTCGCGCTCGGCCGCCCGGGGTTCGCCGAGACGACGACCGAGACGGCGCTGCGGGTCGAGGTGCTCGATCCCGACTACTCCCCCGAGATGCCGGGCCGCCTGGCGAAGCTCGAGGGCGCGATCTCGAAGCAGCGCACGGTGAAGTTCGACTACTGGTCGATCTCGCGCGACGACCATTCGGAACGGACGCTCAACCCGTACGCGCTCTACAACGACCGCGGCAAGTGGTACGTCGTCGGCCGCGACCTCGACCGCGAGGCGCTGCGCACGTTCCGCGTCTCGCGCATCGAGGGCGACATCAAGTTCGCGACACGGCGCGAACGTGATTTTCGGCCACCCTCCGACTTCGACGTCGCAGACCTGCGCGGCCGCCCGGACTGGCAGATCGGCGACGTCGCCGGCGAG
>DATEXK010000047.1:0-4114 GCA_035257065.1 Gaiellaceae bacterium
CCTTGCGCTGCTGGGTCGCCACGTACTTGCCGATCGACATCGTGGACTGCAGGGGGAACTTCATGCGGAAAGCCTCTCTCTCATCCGACCGAGTGCGAGCAACGGAAAGCTGATGCGGTACAGGTGGTAGCGGATCATGAAGTCGAGCGGGAATCCCGTGCCTGTGAAGTGCTCCTCGTCCCAGTCTCCGTCAGGACGCTGACCAACACAAAGATATTCCGCTGCACGCCGCGCATTTTCATCCTCAGCGTTTCCTGCGGCGACGTAGGCGAGCAGCGCCCAACCGGTCTGGGAAGGAGTGGCAAAAGTCGCCCGGCCGCGCCAGGCAGGGTCGGCGTACGAGCGGATGTCCTCGCCGAAGCCGCCGTTCTCTTGCTGAACGGAATCCAGCCAGGCGACCGCGCGCCGCATCGCAGGATGATCCGGCGGAATACCGCACGCCTCGAGCGCCGGCAGGGCGGCGCCGGTCCCGTAGAGGTGGTTCACGCCCCAGCGCCCGAACCACGAGCCGTCGGGCTCCTGTTCGGCCAGCAGGTAGTCGAGGCCGCGTGCCACGGCTTCCCGGTAGCCCTCCTCCTGCCCAAGCGTTTCCAGAGCGTGCGCGGTGACGTCGGCGCTCGGCTCGTCGGTTACCTTGCCGAAGTCGCAGAAGGGGATCTTGTAGAGCCACATCGCCTGGTTGTCCACGTCGAACGCGCCCCAGCCGCCGCTGCGCGACTGCATGCCGACGAGCCAGTCGAGCCCGCGCGTCACGGCGTCGTCGCCGAGGCCGAGCTGCCGCAGCGCGAACGAGATGACCGCGGCGTCGTCGATGTCGGGGTAGAGGTCGTTCTCGTACTCGAAGGCCCAGCCGCCGGGAGCGAGGTCGGGGACGCGGATCGCCCAGTCGCCCTTCACCGTGACCTCCTGCGAGAGGAGGTACTCACCGGCGCGCACGAGCTGCGGGTGGTCGGCCGGCACGCCGCACGCCCGAAGCGCGAGCACGGCAAGACCGGTGTCCCACACCGGCGACTGGCACGCCTCCGGGCGCAGGCGGTCTCCGTCCTCGACCATGAAGCCCCGCCAGCCCTCGACGGCCTCACGCAACGTTCGATCTTCCATCCCGTGACCGAGCGCGCTCAGCGCGATGATCCCCCACACCCACGGCGGCTGGATGCCTCCCCACGAGCCGTCGGCTTCCTGCCGCTCGCGGATCCAGCGTTCGGCGCGTGCCTGCGCCTTGCGCCGCAACACGTTCGGCCTGCGCGGCGCCCGCGTCTTGCCGGGTCTCGCGCCGATCGCGCGCAGGTCGACGTCGATGTCCCGCACGGGTCGCAGCGATTGCGCGAGCGCCAAGGCCACGAACGTCTGCCTCGCCCAGCACGCGAAGTTGTAGACCGAGAACGGGCCTCCCGGCGGAAGCAAAATCAGCTCGGGTGGGATCGGCACCATGCGCTGCCACGGCCACTGGCCGAGCAGCGCGAGAAAGCACTTCGTGAACAGCCGGCTCTTCGGGATTCCGCCTTCGCGCCGGATGTACTCGAGCGCACGGGGGCCCGGGTCGACTCCGGCCATCCGCAACGCCACGTACGCCTCGACGGACGTCGAGAGGTCGGGAGGGCCGTCGAACCAGATCGACCAGGTGCCGTCGTCGCGCATGCAGGCCATCAACTCGTTCGCGATGCGCCGGTCCAGGTCCGGGGTGCGGAGCCCGAGGAAGTGATTCCAGAAGAGGTGCTGCGCCGCCATGGTCACGTTCGACTCCAGCTCGCCGACCCAGATGCCGTCGGGACGCTGGAGCTCGAGCAGGCGGCGCACACCACGGTCGATCGCATCGTCGATGCGTGTCAGCTCGAGGGTCGCGGCACTCATGTGCGGACCGTACTCCGTGCGGTCTCGAGCACGTGGGCGGCCGCAGCGCGCCCGCTGCGCACGGCGCTCTCCATCGTCGCCGGCCAGCCGGTGTCCGTCCAGGTCCCCGCACGCACGACGTCAGGGCGAGCGGTCGTGACGCCCGGACGTGCGACGTTCGGCCGCAGCGCGATCGTGGCGTACGGCTCCCGACTGATGCGCGACCACAGCAGCTCTGCATCGCCGAGTCGTTCCGTGAGCTGCCCGGCGATACGCTCGACGAGCTCCTTGCCGCGCACGTCGAGCAGCTCGGGCACTCCACTCGACACGACGGTGAGGTACTGACCACCAGCCGGCGGCTGGCGGTGAGTGAGAGCACCGCGGTCGAACACCCAGTGCGCGTCCGACGCCAAGAGCGCAGCGAGGGGCGTCTTCAGGAGGGGGCGGTCGAACCAGAGGTGGACGCTGACGATCGGCGAGTCCTCGTAGTCGGGATCGGGCTCGTCGAGCAGGCGGGCGCTCTCGCGCGGCGGAGTTGCGACGACGATCGCGTCGGCGTCGAGCTCGTCCAGCGACTCGATGCGCTCGCCGAGGCTGACCGTCGCGCCGGCGGAGGCCAGCGCACGTCCGGCGGCGTCGCCGTGCATCTCGCCGAGCGACTTCACGGGCAACACGAGGTCGGCGTTTGCGCGAGGGCCGAGCAGTGCCGTGCGCACGGTGAAGAGCCCCGCGTGCGCATCGACCTCGTCGGCCGGGAGGTTGAGCGCCGGACGGATGAAGACGTCCCAGAAGCGGTCGATCGACGCGTCTGATGCGCCGAGCCGGCGGAGCGTCGAGCCGAACGTCTCGCCGTCGCGCGCGTGCGCCTTGCGCATGCGCGCGAGCACGAGCGGAATGCGCAGGCGGTCGCGCACCGGCAGATGCCCGTATGCGAAGAGCGCCGCCGGCGTCGGGCGGATGCTCGAAACAGCGCCGTCCTCGGCGATCACCGGTAGCGCCAGGCGCGTCCGCAGCACCGACTCGCTTTCGCCGATCCGCTGGAGGAAGCGCAGGTACTCCACGAAGCAGCCGAGTGCGATGTGCTGACCGTTGTCGGGCGGCGGCTCCGGATCGCCGTCGCGCGAGGGCAAGGTCTGCACCGCGCCTCCGAGCGTCGGCCGCCCTTCGTAGAGCACGACCTCCGCGCCTGCGTCGACGAGATCGAGCGCCGCCGTCAGCCCTGCGAGGCCGCCCCCCACCACTGCTACCCGCAACGCACGCGTCGTCATGCCAGCAGGCCCTTCGCGACGACCGCGAGCTTCGCCGGCGTCGAAAGCCTGCACGACGGACCGAAGACGTCGAAGCCGTTCGCCTCGATGCGATCGAGCTGACCGCGATAGAGGCCGGCGAACGTCGACACGCAGAGTGCGCTGCGACGGTCGAGCGTGTCGAGCAGCCTCAGTCCCTCGGCGAGCTGCGCGCGGGCACGTTCCGCCTCGAACCCCATCAGCGACCGCCACGCAGGCGTCACCCGGCCCTGTGCGATGTCGTCTTCCGTGACGCCGTGAGCAGCGAGCTCGTCCTGCGGCAGGTACACGCGGCCGAGCTGCCAGTCCTCCGCGACGTCGCGCATGATGTTGATCAGCTGGAGCGCGATGCCGAGCGTTCGCGCCCGTTCGACGTCGTCGGAGCCGTACACCGCGACGCACGCGACACCCACCGCGCCCGCGACTTTCTCGCAGTAGCCGCGCAGCTCGTCGAAGGACGCATACCGCGACTGCTCCGTGTCTTGCAGGCCGCCGTCGACGAGCGCGGCGAGCGCGTGCTTCGGAATCGCGAAGCGCGCGCGAGCGTCGGCGAGGGCGACGGCCATCGGGCTCATCGGCACGGCATCGTCCAAAAGCGTGTCGTCGAGCGTCAGGCGCAGCGCTTCGAGCTGCGCGCGCTTCGTCTCGAGAGGCAACTCCCCGTCGGCGACGTCGTCGACCTCCCGGGCGAAGGCATACACGGCAGCAATCGCGCGCCGCTTGTCGGCCGGCAGCACCATGATCCCGTACGCGAAGTTCTTCGCCCGCACGCGCGTGACGCGCTGGACCTCTGCGTACGCCCTCTCGACCGCTGCACTCATCGCACCCTGTCTTTCTGCCGCGCTCATCGCACGAGAGTTAGCGCAGCCTCGCGTGCGAGACGTGCGCGCGACGGTTTCGGTCGCCGGGTGAAGACATCCCAGCGTGCATCTTCGAGCGCATCGAGCGCGGCGAGCCCTCCGCGGGCGAAGAGCCCGACGGCGCGCCCGAGCCGGCCG
>DATEXK010000048.1:0-3131 GCA_035257065.1 Gaiellaceae bacterium
TCGACGACGATCGCGGGCGCGCCGTAGCGCTCCTTCGCGGCGACCGCATTCATGATCCGGTCGGGCCCGACCTCTCGGGGCGAGTCGTACTCGATCGGGATGCCCGTCTTGACGCCTGGGCCGATCACGAGCAGCGGCACCTTCGCCCAGCGCTCCGCGAGGTGCTCGTACTCCGGGATCAATCGGGGGACGGTCGACGAGAGACAGATGCCCTCGAGCGTCTCGAAGTCGAAGAAGTCGCTGAGCAGCGGGCCGAGCTCGTCGCCGGTGCGCTGCCCCTCGGTCGCGATGCGCCAACGGTCGCCGAGCTCGTCGCCGTCGTAGAGACCGAAGACCGTTTGGGTGTTACCGACGTCGACGGCGAGCAGCATCAGCGGCGCGAATCTCCAGGAGAGTGGCTCGGTTTGGCTTACGCGTCTTCGTCGCGCGGAGCCGGCGGCTCGCCGAGACGCTCGGCGAGCGCCTCCGCCGTGAGCACCGGCTCGTCGCCCTCGCCGCGCAGCTCCTCGATCGTCACGTCGCCGGAGATGACGAAGATCTCCGTGCGCGGGATCATGCGCGTGGGGCGGTTCTTGTCCCAGACCCAGACGTCCTCGAGCCGCAGGTTGAAGTACGGGTACGCGGCCTGCTGCGTGACGGTGCGCTCGAGCTTGTTGCAGAGGTACGTCGCGTCCGGCGTGAGCACGCAGTAGCGGAAGAGACCGAAGACCGCCTGGTACTCCTTCTTGAGCCGGAGCTCGAGCTCGGCCTCGTACTCGTCGAGATCGTCGAGGTGGGACATTCTGCGGCTCAGTGTAGCCGCGCGAGGTGGCCCTGGACCTCGGCGAGCGGGGCAAGGACGAAGGGTCGCTCGTGCATTCGCGGATGCGGAACCTGGAGCCCGGGCTCGTCGATCTCCGCGTCGCCGTAGAGGAGCAGGTCGAGATCGAGCGTCCGCGGCCCCTGGGCCGGCACGCCTTCCCGGGTGCGCCCGAAGCGCCGCTCGACGTCGAGCAGAAGCTCGAGCAACGCCCGGGCCGGGAGCGTGGTGTCCAGCGCGACCACGCCGTTGACGAAGCGCGGCTGGTCGAGAACGCCCACGGGCTCCGTCTCGATCAGGCCGGAGAGCGCGACGACCTCGACGCCCGGCTCGGCGCGCAGGGCTTCGACGGCGGCGAACAGCGTCTCCTCGCGGTCGCCGAGGTTCGAGCCCAACCCGACGTAGGCACGCGTGACGTAGGCATGGGCCATGGCGCGAGCGTATCGCTACCCTCCGAGACCAGTGCGCCGCCGCCTGCTTATCGTGCTCGCCGCGGTGCTCTGCGCCGGTAGCGCTGCCGCAACGGCGACGGGCCGCGTTGCGGGCGACCCGCTCCAGGCGCAGGAGTGGTGGCTCGCCGACATCGGCGCCGACACGTCGTCGCCCCCCGGCCCCGGCATACCGATCACAATCATCGACAGCGGCGTCGACCCGACGCACCCGGAGTTCGCAGGACGGCCGAACACGACCTTCCTCGACGACCAGACGGTCGACGGGCCCGGTGAGTTCCACGGCACCGTGGTCGCCTCGCTGGCGGTGGCGCCCGAGAACGGCGTCGGCCTCGTCGGCGTCTACCCGCAGGCGATCTTTCAGAGCTTCGACGCGAGCCCTCTGATGGAGATCACCGACATCGGCGCGATTCAGGGCATCACGGCGGCGGCGCAGCACTGCCCAGGCGTGATCAGCATCAGCTTCGGAGGCACGAACCGCGACCCGTTGCTCGAGAACGCAGTTCTCACCGCGTTCCACAACGGCTGTCTCGTGGTCGCGGCGGCGGGAAACGGCGGCTTGCAGGGCAACCCTCCGGAGTATCCCGCCTCCTATCCGCACGTGCTCACCGTCGGCGCAACCGACCAGAACGACCAGGTCGCTCCCTTCTCGACGCTCTCCCCCGCACTCGACCTCGCCGCTCCGGGCGTCGCCATGTTCGGCGCCGTCCCTTTCTCGCGCGACCCGAGCGGGTACGCCTTCGATCTTTCCGGCACGAGCTTCTCGACCCCCCTCGTGAGCGCGGCCGCCGCGTGGGTGTGGACCCTGCGGCCGACGCTGGACGTGACGCAGATCTTCGAGCTGATGCGGCGCACGGCACGCGACGTCGGCCCGCCCGGGTTCGACTCCGGGTCGGGCTTCGGGATCGTGAGCATCCCCGCGGCGCTCGCCGCCCCCGCTCCTGCCCGCGACCCGTTGGAGCCGAACGACGACGTCGACGAGATCAGGCCCGGCGCGCTCTTCCCCGACGGCCGGCCGCTGCTCACGACCGCGGCGAAACCCTCGGTTCGGATCGCGGGTCACATCGACCAGTCGGAGGACCCCCACGACCTCTACCGGATCTGGGTGCCGGCGCACCGGGTGGTGCGGGCAACCGTCACGGCCGACGGAGACGCTGCCGCCCGCATCTGGGGCCCGCGGACGGCCGGCATCGGAGAGGGAATCCTCTCGCGGCGCCGCGACCTGAAGGGGCCGCTCATCCGCGGCGGCAACACGAGCTCGGTGGCCTACGTCGACGTGCTCCTCACGGGGCGGTCGACGAGTGCGAGCTATGTGCTGAGCGTCACGGCTTCGCGACGCTGACGCCTGCGATGCCGTCGAGCCCGCCGGGGCGCACTTCGGGCTTTCTCACGCGCACCAGCACGCGCTCGGCGTCGAAGCGCTGCAGCAGCTCGTCAGCGATCGCGGTCGCGAGCGCCTCGAGCAGGTCGTAGCTCCGCGCGTCGGAGACCTCCTGCACCGCGCGCGCGACGGCGCTGTAGTCGACCGCATCCTCGAGCCGGTCCGAGACGCCGCGCTCCCCGACAGCGAGATCGACGTCGAAGAGGAAGTCCTGGCCGTCGCGCTTCTCGTGCTCGTGGACACCGTGACGACCGAAGATGCGCAGGTCGCGCAGCTCGACGGTGATCATGCGTTGGCGATCGCGCGGGAGACTGCGAGCGCTTCGACGTGTTCGCGCACGTCGTGCACGCGCAGGATCGACGCGCCGCGCTCGTAGGCGGAGACGGCTGCGGCAACGCTCGCGCTGAGCGGTCCCGTCTTCGCGTCGAGGTCACCGATGACGCGGCCGAGCGAGCTCTTGCGCGAGAAGCCGATCAGCACGGGACGTCCGAGCGCCAGTAAT
>DATEXK010000049.1:0-6454 GCA_035257065.1 Gaiellaceae bacterium
GGCGGCGATCACGTCATGAGCGCGACCCCGAAGACGCTGCTCCGGCTCGAGAATGTCGAGACGTTCTACGGTTCGATCCAGGCGCTGAAGGGCGTGTCGATCGAGGTGCGCGAGGGCGAGATCGTGACGCTCATCGGCGCAAACGGCGCTGGTAAGTCGACGACGCTGCGGTCGATCAACGGGCTCAACCATCCGCGCCGCGGAACGATCGAGTTCAACGGCAAGGACATCACGAACGACGCGGCGCACGACATCGTGCGGATGGGCATTGCGCAGTCGCCGGAGGGGCGGAAGCTCTTCCCGCGCATGACGGTGACGGAGAACCTCGAGATGGGCGCGTTCCAGCGGCGCGACAAGAGCGGCATGAAAGAGGACATGGACCGCGTCTTCGAGCTCTTTCCCCGGCTTGCCGAACGGCGGACGCAGAAGGCCGGGACGATGTCCGGCGGCGAGCAGCAGATGTGCGCGATCGGGCGGGCGCTCATGGCGCGGCCGATCCTGCTGATGCTCGACGAGCCCTCGATGGGGCTCGCGCCGATCTTCGTGCAGCGGATCTTCGAGACGATCGTCGAGGTGAACAAGCAGGGCACGTCGATCCTGCTCGTCGAGCAGAACGCGTTGATGGCCCTCGACGTTGCCGACCGCGGCTACGTCCTCGAGACGGGCCACATCGCTCTCGCCGACGATGCGAAGGCCCTGGCGCAAAACCCCGAGGTGCGCAAGACCTACCTCGGCGAGACATAGGGACGACTGTCGCCCGTTTGCGGAAGCCGTGACGAAGTCGTGCGGCTCTCTTAACGGTGACAGTCACCGTTAAGCAGGTGGCCGCGTCCCTTCCGGACATCTCGGGCGAGGCGGACGTCTCTCGATGCGAGTCGGCTAGTGGTCGCCGCTGCCGACGCGTAGCGGGAAGTACGGCGGCGAGAGCAGGAAGCCGATCCGCGGCTCCCCCTCGGCCCGCCCGCGCGCCATCAGCAGCGCAGCGCCGACGCCGTGTGCGGGCACGAAGCCGAGCTGCCGGACGACGGCCGCATCGCCGGTGCCGGCGACGATCACCGCGCCGAGGCGTCCGAGCGCGGGCTGGCACGCGTTCCAGTCGCGGAAGGGCAGCAGCGGATGCACTGTGCGGCTCGATCGATACAAGTCGATCGCGCGTGGGTCAAGGGCGACGCCGCGCTCTGCGTCCGCGAGCAGCTGCGGGTCGCGTCCGGTGCGCGTTGCATGGAAGAACGCGCGGTACGGCTGCTGCGTCGGGTGCGCGAAGCGCCGCGAGAAGCGGTTCACGAGGATCGCCGTGCCGCCGTCCACCACGGGAAACGCGTCGCGCCACATGCGCAGTGCGAGTCCGAGCCCGAGGTACGCGGCGAGCAGCGGGTTCGGGCGCTCGCGCGGGAGGAACGGCGTCGTGCCCGGCACGCCGATCACGATCGCGTCGAGCGGCCGGTCGAGCTCCGTCCGCCGCAGCTCGACGGCGCGCAGCAGGGCTTCGGCGTGCGCGACCGACGGCGGGCCGCCGAACACGGCGGCGACCGTGCGCTCGGTCGATACGGATCCCAGGATCATCCGGCGCGCGCCTTCGGGCAGTGCCGCGAAGACGTAGCGAAGCGGCGAGCGTGCGACCCGCTCCAGCGCCTCGGGATCGTACGGGAAGCCGCGCAGCGCGCCCGACACCTCCGGGTGGTTGAGCACGAGCGACACGCCGAGCAGCGGCACGCGCTGGGCGAGCGTTCGCTCGAGCGCCACGGCGAGGTGCCAGCCCTGCGAGGCCGTCGTCTCGAGCAGCGAGTACGCGCCCGCCGCGCGCAATGCGTCGGCGCCCGCAGCGGCGAGCAGCGCCGCCGGCCCACCGTGGAGCACCGACTCGGCGGCGGTGACCACGACGACGAGGTCCGTCTCGACGATCAACGGGTTCACGCGCAGCGGCGGCCGCGAGGCGCTGTCGAGCTCGACCAGGTCGGGGTCCTCGACGTCGTGGACGACGACGCGTCCGTGGAAGCGGCGCGCCAGCTCGGGTGTGACGAGAGACTCGAGCTCGCGCTGCCCGAGCCGTCGCGCCAGCCCGCCTGCGACGAGGATCGTCTGGTATCCCGTCGCGATGCCGAGCCGCTCGAGCTCGTCGACGACCGCACCGATCGCGAGCTGCCGCGCGTCGTTCGGGGCGGCGGGAATGGGCAGCGCCGGCGGCTCGACGACGATCGTCGCGCGCGTCCGGCGGCGGGCCAACGCCTCGAGCGACTCGCCCTCGAGCGGGAAGCGCAGCGCATCACGGACGGCGGCCGTGACGTCCGCGACCGACCGCCCGGGCGGCGAAGGGCGCAGGACGACCGCATCGTCCGGGGCGGCTGCGATCACGAGCCGCGAGCCGGACAGGAGGGGGACGCGCGTCACTGCGGGATTCAAGCAGGCAGCGCTACCCTGCCGACATGGTGAGGCCGAAGCTCAGGCGGCTGCCCGAGAAGATCAAGCTGGCGTCGAAGCCGCTGCTCAAGATCACCACGAAGCCCGGCTCACGGTCGAAGTCGCACTAGCCGTCTAAACTCGATCGATGTCTCCGAAGACGCTCACGGGCCTCGAGCTCGACGTCGACGACGCGCCCGCACGCGATTCCGAGCTCTTCCTCGTCGACGGGAACAACCTCGCGTACCGCGCCTTCTTCGCCCTTCCCGAGGAGCTCGCGACGACGGACGGGTTCCCCACGAACGCGCTGCTCGGCTTCGCGAACATGCTCTTCAAGCTGCTCGCCGACTACAAGCCGAAGGGCGTCGCCGTCGCGTGGGACACGAGGCCCGTGCACCGCGCCGCGGTCGCCGAGGCGGGTGACGTCGTCTACAAGGAGGGCCGCCGGCCGATGGCAGACCTCCTGCGCGAGCAGTTCCCGTACTTCCGGCCGATCGTCGAGGCGTTCGGGTACCGCAACCTCGAGTTCGAGGGCTGGGAGGCCGACGACGTGATCGCAACGCTCGCGACGCTCGCCGACGAGGCCGGCATCAAGACGACCGTCGTCTCGACCGACCGCGACGCGTTCCAGCTCGTCACCGAAAACGTCACGCTGATGATGACGCCGCGTGGCGTGAGCGACGTGCACGTCTACACACCGGAGCGGGTCGAGGCGCGCTACGGGATTCGCCCCGAGCAGATTCCCGACTTCATCGGACTCAAGGGCGACAGCTCCGACAACATTCCCGGCATCCCGGGCATCGGGGACAAGACCGCGGGCCAACTGGTCGCGCAGTACGGGTCGCTCGAGAGCGTGATCGAGCACGCGGGCGAGCTTTCCCCGGCGCGCAAGAAGAACGTCATCGAGCATGCCGACCAGGCGCGCATGTCGAAGGAGCTCGCGACGATGCGCCGCGACCTCGACCTCGGCGCCGATCCGGCGCAGCTCGTCCTCTCGCCGCCCGACCGGTCGGAGCTGCGCGAGATGTTCAGGCGGTTCGAGTTCCGCAACCTTCTGAACCGGATCGACGAGCTCGACGACGCGGTGCCCGCGCTCGAGCGGATCGTCGCCGGCACGGCCGTGCCGTGGCGCGAGGGCGAGCTCCCCGAGCAGCTCACCGGTCGTGTCGGTCTCGCGATCGCCGGCGACCGCTTCGCGCTCGCGCAGGACGACGGCGTCGTCGTCGGCGCCTGGAGGCCCGAGCTTGCGGCGAAGCTTCGCGACGCGCAGATCGTCGCGCACGACTACAAGGCCCTGCCGCGGCTCACGATGCTGCCGGCCGAGGACACGATGATCGCCGCGTATCTGATCGAGCCCGGTCGTCCCGCGTACGAGCTCGACGACCTCGCGGCCGAGTACGGCGTCGAGGCGCTGCCGGAGCCGGCGACCGAAGAAGAGACTGCGGCGCTCGTGCGCGCAGCGGAAGTGCCGCGGCGTCTCGCCGGCGTGCTGCGCGAACGGCTCCGCGAGCGCGGCAGTGAGCAGCTCTACGACGGCATCGAGCTGCCGCTCACCGCGGTGCTCGCTGCGATGGAGGACGCGGGCGTCAAGATCGACACGTATCGCATGGGGGAGATCACCGCCCGGCTCGCCGACCGCGTCGAGGAGCTGGAGTCGAAGGCGTACGAGCTCGCGGGCGAGGAGTTCATGCTCGGCTCCACGCAGCAGGTTGCGCGGATCCTCTTCGAGAAGCTCGAGCTCATGCCGGGCCGGAGGGGCAAGACCGGTTACTCGACCGACACCCGCGTGCTGCAGAGGATCCGGCAGGACCACGAGATCGTCCCGGTGCTGGAGGAGTGGCGCGAGCTCTCGAAGCTCATGAACACGTACCTCGGGCCGCTGCCCACGCTCCTTGGCGCTGACGGCCGGCTGCACACGACCTTCAACCAGACAGTCGCGGCGACCGGCCGGCTCTCGACGTCGAACCCGAACCTCCAGGCGATCCCGATCCGCACCGAGCTGGGGCGCGAGATCCGCAGCGCGTTCGTCGCGGAGACGGGCCATCGGCTCGTGTCGGCCGACTACTCGCAGGTCGAGCTGCGCATTCTCGCGCACGTGTCCGGCGAGCCGCGCCTTCGGGACGCGTTCGCGCGCGGCGAGGACATTCACGCGGCGACGGCGGCCGAGGTGCTGGGCAAGGACCAGGCGACGCTGACGAAGGACGAGCGCAACGTCGCGAAGATGGTCAACTTCGGGATCATCTACGGCATCTCGTCGTTCGGGCTCTCGGAGAACCTCGAGATCCCGCGCGAGCAGGCGCAGGAATACATCGACACGTACCTCGCACGCTTCCCGATGGTGCAGGACTTCATCCAGCGCACGATCGAGCAGGCTGAGCGCGACGGGTACGTCACGACGCTGCTCGGGCGGCGTCGCCCGGTTCCCGAGATTCGCGCGTCGAACCGCCAGACGCACTCGCTCGGCGAGCGCCTCGCGGTCAACTCGGTGATGCAGGGCACCGCGGCCGACGTCATCAAGGTCGCAATGGTGAACATCGAGCGTCGCCTGCGCGACGAGGGCCGCGCGTCACGGCTCGTGCTCCAGGTCCACGACGAGCTGCTCGTCGAGGCGCCGGACGCCGAGGTGTCGACTGTGAAGGAGATCCTGCGCTCGGAGATGTGCAGCGCGTATCCGCTCGATCCGCCGCTCGCGGTGGACGTCGGCGCGGGCGACAACTGGCGCGAAGCAAAGGACTAGCGCTTTTCGCTCTTCGTCGCGGAGCCCAACTTGTTGGGCGAGAGCAGTGACACGCCCGGCCGTGAGCACAGGAAGAAGGGGGTCCACGGGGGAAACATGGTTTCCCCCGTGAAGCGAGCGAAGCGAAGCGTTACACGCCGTCAGGCAGGGAATCGGGCACGAGCCCGAGACCTTGCCGCAGCTCTTCGATCAACAGTTGCGCGCCGTCGAGCAGCTGGCCGAGCGAATCGAGCTCCGTGCGCGGCACTTCGACGGTGATACGCACCGGTGAGCGGGCCGTCGACGAGAGAGCGAGCGTCTCCTCGCCGTCGCGCGCCAGTGCGGTGAGATCGAGGTACTCGTCACGGCCGAGACGCATCCCGGGCGCGAAATGGGCGTCCGCGGCGCGCAGCCGCTGCGCGAGCACCGCCGGGTAGTGGCCGGGCACGCTGACGGTCGCCTCGCCGCCGCGCAGGCCGATCGACGCGGACCACATCGGGTACCCGGCGTCGTGCCGCTCGTGCCGCAGCACCGCGACCGTGACCGAGTCGGTCTCGCCGATGGGATAGCGCTCGTCCATCACCTCAGCGTACCGGGGCTAGGAATAGCCGAGCTCGGCGAGCAGCACGCCTGCTTCGGCCTCGACGTCGGCGAGCTGTTCCGGTGTGAGGTCTCGGCGCCAGCGGCCGATCGAATGTGCGCGCACCTCGCCAAAGGCGTCCGCCAGCGGCCCCGGCTCTGCGTCGAGCTCCTGCGCGACGCGCCGTGCCTCGCCCTGGGGATCCGCCACGAGCGACTCGTAGCGCAGCTCGATCGTCCGGTCCGGCGCGGCTCGGGCCGCGGTGACGTAGCTGCGCCAGGCCCACGCGGCGCGGGTCGCCTCGCTGGCCGCCTCGAACTCGGCCCGCCGGTCCGGCTCGACCCAGAATCGTGCATGCGCGCCGAAGACCTGCTTTGCGTCGTCGCTGCCTGTCCGCCCGGCGCTGAGCCAGCCCCGCTCCAGGAGGGAGCAGACGACGTCCCTGCCGTCGCGGATCACGTGGACGGCCGTCGCGGCCGGATAGGCGCGCAGCGCCCCTTTGAGGACGTAGCTCGTCTCGGGGTTCTGCTCGACGCCCCGAAGCCCGTGCACGACCGCGAGGTTGCGTACGAGCTGGATGAGCATCCGGATCTCGCGTGCCTGTTGCTCGACGGGCCGGCGGACGAGCCGCGGCACCGCCGCCTTCAGCAGCGGCACCTCGCCGAGGTCGACGAACCCAGGCTGCGCACCGAGCGCGTTGCCGACGAAGGTCGTCCCGGAGCGCGGCGAGCCCACGACGAACACCAGCCGGCGCTCGCGGC
>DATEXK010000050.1:0-2938 GCA_035257065.1 Gaiellaceae bacterium
GCCGGCGGCCCCAGGTGGATCAGTCCGAGCACCCGCTCGCCGTGCGGCACGCCGATCGCCTCGCGGCCGCGGGCGGTCCGCAGGACGCCGGGCGTCCGCCAGTAGGAGGCAAGCCCCAGCTCCGTCGCGGCGAGCAGGACGAGCGTGATTGCGGAGGCGGTCGCGCAGACGTCTTCCTCGTCCTGGAGGAGCTCTCCGGAGAGCGCGGCGGAGACGACGACGAGGGTCGGCGCCCGGTCGAGCTTCTCGGCCTCCGACGGCCCGCCCGCCTCCTTCAGGCGCGCGAGCGACTCCGGCCCGAGCACGCGAAACCGCCACGGCTGCGTCAGATGGTGGTTGGGCGCGAGCGTGGCAAGCTCGAACAGCGCGAGCAGCGTCTCACGCGGTACCGGCTCGGGGCCAAACGCTTTATGGGTTCGCCGTGCGGAGGCGAGCTCGGCGAGGCTCACGCGAGGCGGGACGAGACGTGCACCTCGGCGCCGGCGCGCCGCAGCAGCTCGGAGAACGGGCATCCCTCGTCGGCCTTCGCGACGTGGCCGCGAAGTGCGTCCTCGTCGAGCCCGTCCACGGCGGCGACGATATCGAGGTGCGACGCCACGATCTGGTGTCCGCGCCCCTCGAGCTCGTCCATCACGATCGTGCACGTCACGTCGAGGTGTCCCGGCGGCGTATCGCTGCCGCTCAGCTCGCCGGCGAGGCTCATCGCCAGGCAGCCGCCGTGCGCGGCCGCGAGCAGCTCCTCCGGGCTCGTCTTCCCCTCCGGCCGGCCGATCCGGGTCGGCAGGGAGTAGCCCAGCTGCGAGAACGCACCGCTGCCGGCGGTCAGCGAGCCCACGCCGCGGGCGACGTTTCCGTCCCAGCTGATCGCTGCGGTGCGCTCGATCCTGGGCACTTACGCCTCCTGTGGAACGGCTGCGGGCGTGCCGTCCGGGTAGTAGGCCTCAGCGGGAGAGCCGGCAGGTCGGAACACGCCGAGCACCTGCATCACGCCGGGGCCTGCGTTCTCGAGGCAGTGCACGAGCCGGGCCGGCAGATGGACGCAGGAACCGGTGTGCAGCGGCGCGGACTCGTCGCCGATGTGCAGCTCCCCGTCCCCCTCGAGCACGAAGACGACCTCGTCGTACTTGTGGAAGTGCTCCGGTGCGCGGCCGACCGGGATATAGCCGACGAACTGCGTCACCGACGCGCAGCCGACCTCGGGCGTCGCGAGCAGCCGGAACTGGCGTCCCGAGGTCGCGCCCCTCGTCTCCTCGGCGGCGAGCTCGACGACGGCGTGCGTCGTGCCGTTCGCCGGGAGCGGCTCCTCGACCAGCACGGACAGGAGCACGAGCTCGTCGGCCTCGTCGACGTTCCAGCCGGTTCCCCGGGCGATGTAGACCGCCGTCCCGGGGGCGAGGTCGCTGCGCTTGCCGCCGATCGTGAGCGCGCCGGCGCCCGAGAGGGCGTACAGCACCTCGTCGCGCTGCTCGTCGCGGCGGTCGTCCGCGCGGGCCGTAAAGCGCAGGATCCGCTGCTCGAACTCACCGCATTCACGTGCAGAGCCGAAGAGCGCCTGGGTCTCGACCCCGTCCGCATCGTGCTCGACGACGGCGTCGGGACTCTGGATGCAGTACCTCACGGGCGCTCAGCCTACCTATGTGAACCTGCCGAAAGAGGCTAGAGTCCAACCCCGATTCCAGGGTGCGGCAAACCGGATGGGCGCTGCGGCGTCTTAGCGGGGGTAACCCCAAAGGAGGGAACTGAATGTTGAAGAGGCTTGGATTGGTTGCGACGGCGGGCGTGCTGGCTGCGCTTGCCATTGTCGCGGCCGCTGTTGCACGGCCGATGTCGTCGGCCGCCGCGACCGCTACGTGCTCGAAGGGCGTCACGCTCGGCATCCTTGCGCCGATCACGGGGCCGGCGGGCTCGATCGGCAGCGATCAGCTGCACTGGGCGCAGTTCTACATCTCCCAGTGGAACAAGGTGAAGGGTCACGTCAAGATCAAGCTCGTCCAGGGTGACACGCAGCTCGATCCGTCGAAGGCTTCGACGGTCGCGCAGTCGTTCGCCTCGAACGGCTCGATGATGGCCGTCATCGGCCCGGCGGGCTCCGACGAGGTCCAGGCGGTCGCGCCGATCCTGAAGAAGTCCGGGCTCGCGTTTACCTCGGGCTCCGCCACGCGCGTCTCGCTCACCGACGGCACGCAGAAGGGCTTCTTCTTCCGCGTCGTCCCGAACGACGGCGTGCAGGGCCCGACCGCCGCCGACTACATGGGAACGACGCTCGGCGTGAAGTCGGGCGACTCCGTGATGGTCGTCGACGACCAGGAGTCGTACTCGACCGGCCTCGCCGACATCGTCGGCACGTCGCTGACCGGCAAGGGCGTCAAGGTCGATCGTGAGTCCGTGAGCCAGAAGGCGACCGACTTCTCGTCGCTCGTCGCGAAGGTCACGGCCACCACGAAGATCGTCTATCTGCCGTTCCAGCTCGCCTCGCAGGCCCAGCTCTTCGCGCAGCAGCTCAAGGCGCAGGGCAAGACGGCGATCGTGTTCGGCAGCGACGGCACGTTCGACTCGTCGAAGTTCAACGTCGACGGGAGCTATATCTCGTTCTTCGCCCCGGACGTCACGACGCTGGATAGCGCCGCGGCGACCGTCGCTGCGTTCCACAAGCAGTTCCCGGGTGCGACGAGCCCGTTCGGTGCTCCGAACTACGTCGCTGCTCAGGCGTACGCCGCAGCGATCCAGAAGGCGTGCACGGACAAGAAGATCTCGCGCGCCGAGGTCAGGAACGTGTTCTCCAAGACCAACCTGAAGACCACGATCCTGGGGTCCGGCCTCAAGTTCACCATCAATGGTGACGTCGCCGGCGCCAAGTTCCACATCTTCAAGATCGTCAACGGCCAGTACAAGACGGTCGCGTAGTCGTAGTGCCTGGGGCGCGGCCGCAGATGCGGCC
>DATEXK010000051.1:0-2106 GCA_035257065.1 Gaiellaceae bacterium
GCCGGCGCAGGCGAGGCGCCAACCGGCACGAGTGCCGCCCGGCCCGCGACGATGCTCCCTCCCGCCCGGGTGAAGAAGTCGACGAGCCGCGGCGCGGTGCCCCTCCCTCCGCCGAGCGTGCCGCGCGGCACGGAGACGGCCAGGTCCAGACGCTTCGTCGGCGACACGGCGCCCGCCAGCGGCGTCGTCGCGTCGAGCATCGTGTCGAGCCCGGCGCGCACGATGATCCTGGCCTCGTCCACGTGAGTGCGGGCATCGAGCGCGCCGACGGTGAGAGCTGCTGCCGCCCCGCCCGGTCCGGCGATGTCGCCGTACCCTCCACCGGATGGGCCGTCGTTGCCGGATGGCGCGACGACAAGCGTGTCGAGGGCGAGCGCGCCGGCGGCCGCGCGGGCTTCCGGACCGTCGGTGAAGCCGGCGAACGGCTCGGCGAGCGCGATGAGCGCAACGCGAGCCGCATCGTGTGCGTCGCCGTCGTCGTTGGGGTCGACCGCGCGCTCGAGGCCCGCGATGATCTGGTCGCTACGCCCGTAGATCGCCCAGTGGCCGAGCGCGTCGGGCTGCCAGCCGGCGACCCGGACCGGCAAAACGGCAGCACCGGTTGCAACGCCGGACAGCCCCGACGGCCCGCCGGCGCCGACGAGCAGGCCCGCCATCTGCGTGCCGTGGCGCTCGAGCTGCGACGAATCGTCCGGCTTCGCGGCCGCGAGCGCGCCCGAGTTGCCGCCGATCACGTCGATCCCGTCGAGGATGCGGCCGCGGAGGTACGGAACGGCGGGGTCGACTCCTGTGTCGAGTAGGGCGATCGTCACACCTCGTCCGTCCACACCCGCGATCCCGATCTCCGGGCGATGCCCTGATCCTGGCCCGAAGTCGGAACGCGACAGGACGTCCGCCGAGGTGGTCGACGGATACGCGATGCGGACGGGATAGACGCCGACGACGTCCTCGTCGCGCTCGATCAGTGGGATCGCGCTCGGGTCGAGCACGGCCGAGAAGCCGTTGAGCACACGCGCGAAGCTGTAGTCCGGCTGCACCGACACGCCCGAGAGCGCAAGCCGCGAGACGAGGAGCTTCTGCGCCGAGAGCGCCGTCACCGTCCAGGCGCGCTCCTGGCGCGTGCTCGCAACCCCGCCTGCGGCGGCCACGCGCTGGGCGAGCGACGGGGTCTTGAGGACGACGATCACGCGCTGTCCGGGCGCGACGCGGGGACGCGAGCCGACGAGCCCGCGCCACGCCGACGCGGCGGTCAGCGGCGCAGGAAGCTGCCCGGCGCTCTTCCCCCCGGTCGCGAGCAGGACCGCCGTCGCGGAGATCACGAGCAGCGCAAGCAGAACGGCCTGCCGCGGCTCAGCGCGAGGCGTACGCATCCAGCCCAAGATATCCGGGGTACGGGACGGGGTCCGCGAACCGGCCCGCCGAGGCGATCATCGCCGCATTGTCCGTGCAGAGCTCGAGCGGTGCGAGCACCGCGCCCGGCAGGGACTCGCGAAGCTCGGAGTTCGCGGCCACGCCACCCACCACGGCGATCGTGCGCGCTCCCGTCTGCTCCGCGGCCTCCTGTACCCGGGCCACGAGTGCCTTGACGATCGCACGCTGGTAGGACGCGGCAAGGTCGGCACGCCGCGCGGCCAGCTCCTCCGGCGTGAGGTCGCGGGTCGCGTAGAGAAGTGCGGTCTTCAACCCGGAGAAGGAGAAGTCGAGGCCGGGGACGCGCGCGACGGGGAAGTCGTATGCGGTCGAGTCACCCTCCCGCGCCAGCCGGTCGATCTCGCGTCCACCCGGGTAGCCGAGCCCGAGCAGCCGCGCGCCCTTGTCGAACGCCTCGCCCGCCGCGTCGTCGAGCGTCGTGCCGAGCAGGTGTTGCTCCGTGTGGCTGCGCACGTCGAGGAGCAACGTATGGCCACCGCTCGCGAGCAGGCAGAGGAACGGCGGCTCGAGTGCGGTCGGCTGGAGATAGAGCGACGCGACGTGTCCCTGCAGGTGGTCGACGGGGACGAGCGCGAGCCGCCGTGACCAGGCGATCGCTTTCGCTGCTGCGAGCCCGACGAGCAGCGCGCCGATCAATCCGGGGCCCTGCGTGACGGCGATCTTCTCGATGTCGTC
>DATEXK010000052.1:0-3209 GCA_035257065.1 Gaiellaceae bacterium
CGGCCTCCTGGGTTCGGCGTCTCTTCCCGCCGGCGCGCGACAGCTGCAGTGGTCGCCCGACGGAAACTGGATCGCCTTCGTCGTCGGTCTGAAGCTCGAGGTCGTGAGCACCGCCCCCGGCACTCCCCGCGTCCTCGCGACCCACTTCGGCGCTGACGCATTCTCGTGGTCACCGGACTCGAAGCTGCTCGCATACGACTGCTGCTCGAACAAGCCGACCCGGAGCCTGATGACCGTCGACCCGCAAGGCGCCCATCGCACCGTGCTCTGGAACGACCCCTCGCTGCACTATCTCAACGAAGACAGCCTCGACTGGCCGCAATGGTCGCCGGACGGGTCGAAGCTCGTCTTCATGGCGCGCTCCGGCCCCGGATATCCGCCGATCCACATCTGGACTGTCGGCGCCGACGGCAGCGGGCTCGCGCCGATCGGATAGCCACACGAGCCTCGGCGACGTGCTTAGTCGCGCGAGCCTTGCGTCTTGAGTTTCGCCTGCGCGCGCTCCTCCTCTCCTAAGAGTCGCTCGATGTTCGGGGCGTCAGCCTTCGCCGATGACCGATTCGATGCGCGTGCGAAGCGTCTCGGTCACGCCGGCCTCGTCGAGCAGGCGTCGGGCAAAGCTGCCGTCGCTCTGACGAGTCATCGCGAGAAGGACGTGCTCCGTCCCGACGAACCCGTGACCTCGTACCGCGGCGATCTCCTGCGCCGCCTGGAGAAGTTGCTCGACCGGTCCTGTCAGTTGAGCGATGCTGACCTCCTCCGCTAGCTGCGTGCGCGAAGCGCCTCGAGCAGTTCCTGATGGCGCCGCTCCTCGTCGGGCATGCCCTTCTCGATCGGCTCCCGACGACTGCGCGCGAGCATCAGCTGCACCGGCTTGACGATGAAGAAGAACACGGCCGCGCCGATCGCTGCGAACTGGATCAAATCGGTCACGAACGCGCCGTAGTAGAAGCGCGAGTGGTGGATCGTGAACGTCAGGCTGCGGAAGTCCGGCTTCCCGATGACCGCGGCGACGACCGGCATCACGAGATTGACGACGAGCGAGTTGACTACCGCGGCGAACGCGACGCCCATCACGAACGCAACGGCGAGCTCGATGATGTTGCCCCTGAAGAGGAAGTCTCTGAACTCCTTGATCATGGCTGCTCCTTCGTTAGCCGAATTGGGCCGGCATCACGCTACGCCTCCCGTGGCGGTCCGTCGACCGGGTACATTCACCGCAGCCGGGTAAGGAAGTGCCATGCGTGCAGTGGTGCTGGCCCTCGCTCTTCCGCTCGCGTTCGCGTTCGTGGTGCTCGCCGGCATCTTCGACCTGAACGGCGAGCAGTGGGCGTGGTGGCGCTCCGCGGCTTGGGCGGGGGCTGCATTGATCGTGGTTGCCGCGATCTTGCGGCCGCGACTCCGATCCGTTGGAGGATCAGGTGCCATTTGTTCATCTCTGCTCGCAGCGGTCTTGGTCGGCGCTGTGCTCATCGGAGTGAGTGTCTGGGTCATGGCTCGCCGCTACAGCGATCCGTACGGTGGTTCCTTCTTCTGGCCGCACGCGCTCGCCGTGATTGCCTTCGTCGGGCTCGCACTGATCGTCGTCAGCGTCGCAGTGTGTTGCGGCGCGCGACACCGTGGCGTGTAACCCGGCTCCGGGACATTCGTTCGCAGAACGAGAGAAGGACTCAGCGGCTGCGCGACTGCTCGGCCTTGCCGAGCAGCCACGACGTTCGCAGCTCGCGGGCGCGCAACTCGAGATCCGCCAGCAACGAGCTCGCTTCTTCGAATCTCGGGCGCAGCTCTTCCACGCGCTGCAGCTCCGCTGCAATCTCCGTGAGCGAGCTGTCTGCGTGCTCGTTCAGCTCGGAGATGCGGAGCTCGCTGCCGGCGATGTGCGCGCCCAGCGTCCGTACGAGCCCATCCGCCTGCTCGATCAGCCCGCGCAGCTCGGTCTCGGTCACCGGCTGGTCGTCGAGCACCTCCCGGAGCCGTTCGAGCAATGCGAGATCAGGTGTCTCAGCCACTGCTGGAAGCTTGACAGATCGCGGCGGATTCGGCGGACGCGCGCGGCAGCCGCACGTCCCTGGAGCTACTCCGCGGCCTGTAGCTGCTCGAACGCCTGCATGAACAGCTCGCGCGGCTGCGCGCCGAGCACGAGCAGGCGCCGGTCGAGCAGGAAACCCGGAACGCCGGTGACGCCGATCGAGTGCGCTTGCGCGGTCGACGCGAGCACCCGCTCGAGATACGTCGGGTCGTCCCATGCGGTGTCGGGATCGTCGATTCCCGCCTCGCTGGCCAGCGTGCGCAGCTCATCGATGTCACCGATGTTGCGCGCTTCGTTCCAGTACGCCTCCATCAGGCGATCGTGCATCTGCTCACCGAGCCCGCGCGTGCGCGCCAGCTCCGTCAACCGCTGTGCGAGGCGCGTGTTCGGCACGACCTCGGGCGGTGGGTTGTACGTCAGGCCTTGCTGCTCGAACCGCGCCTTCATCTGGTCGTGCATCCCGGCGCCGTAGCGCGCGTGCAGCTCGGCGCGCGGGATGCCCTCCGGCGGATATTCCGGATGGAGGTCGAACGCGAGCCATGTGATCTCGGCACCGAACCGGTCCCGCATCCACTCGGCCGTGGGCTGGCCGAGCCGGCAGAACGGTCAGATGTAGTCCGACCAGATAGCGACGGTGTGCTCGCTCATGTCTCCTCGTATCGAAGCAGGTCGTCGACGGTTTCCCGCCGGCGGATCACGCGGGCCTCGCCGTCGCGCACGAGCACGACCGCCGGCCGCGGGACACCGTTGTAGTTCGAGCCCATCGTGAGCGTGTAGGCGCCCGTGGCCGGCACCGCGAGCAGGTCGTCGCGGCGCGGATGCGGCAGCTCCGCTGCGTCGATCAAGACGTCGCCCGACTCGCAGTGCTTGCCGGCGATGCGGAAGACGCCGTCGGCCAGCTCGTCGGCACGGTTTGCGAGCAGCGCCTCGTAGCGCGCGCCGTAGAGCTGCGGGCGCGGGTTGTCGGACATGCCGCCGTCGATCGCGGCGTAGCGGACGCCGCCGCTGTCCTTCAGCACGCCGATGCGATAGAGCGTGACGCCCGCGCGCCCCAGGAGCGAGCGGCCGGGCTCGAGCACGACCTGCACCGGATGCGGCCAGCGCTCACGCAGCCGCTGCACGAGCGGGCCGACGAACTCCTCGATCGACGGCACCGCCTCGTCGCGCGTGTAGCGGATGC
>DATEXK010000053.1:0-3446 GCA_035257065.1 Gaiellaceae bacterium
GCCGGCTCGCTGGGGCCAACCGGCCAGCTGCCGGAGCCGTACGGCCTGCTGACGCGCGAGGTGTGCGTCGAGGCCTTCGCCGAGCAGGCGCGCGCGCTCGCCGACGGCGGCGTCGACCTGCTCGTGCTCGAGACGTTCTTCGCGCTCGAGGAAGCGCTCTGGGCGATCGAGGGCGTGCAAGGCGTGAGCGACCTGCCGCTCGTCATGTCCTTCAGCTTCGACCAGGGGACGCACACGATGATGGGTCTCAGCCCGGCCGACGTCGTCGCCGCGGTCGAGCCGCTCGGCGTTGCCGCGCTCGGCGCGAACTGCGGCCGCTCGCTCGCCGACACCGACACGATCGTCGACGAGTTCGTCGCCGCGGCACCCGGGCTGCCGCTCTGGATCAAGCCGAACGCGGGTGTGCCCCGCATCGTCGGCGACACGGTCGTCTACGACGCGGATCCGGAGATGCTCGCGGCACACGTGCGCGCGTATGCGGACAAGGGCGCACGCATCGTCGGCGGCTGCTGCGGCTCGACGCCCGAGCACATCGCGGCGATCGCACGCGCGCTCGGCGGTCAGCCCCCGGGCGGTATTTGACCAGCCCTGCTCCGTCCCATGGCCGTATGCTCAGGCCCGTGCACCGTCTCTATCAGCGCGAGGGAGCCGGCCGCCCGCCGCGCGTGCGCTGGGCGCTCGAAGAGGCCGGCGCGCCGTACGAGTATGTCGTGTTGACGAAGGACGAAGGAAGCAGGGACGAGCACGCGGCGCGTCATCCGCTCAGGCGCGTGCCCGCGCTCGAGAGCGACACGGGGACGCTCTTCGAGTCGGCCGCCCTGTGCCTCCAGATCGCCGACCTCTATCCCGAGGCGGAGCTCATCCCCGCGATCGGGACGCACGCGCGCGGTCAGGTCTACCAGTGGTCGTTCTTCGCGATGACCGAGCTCGAGCCCGCAGTGCTTCGCGCGTACATCGAGACCCACGCAGCCGTGCCCGACCCCGAAGCCGTCACGAAGGCCGAAGCGCGACTCGCGAAGGCCGCGGCAGCCCTCGCCGGCGCACTCGACGGGCACGACTATCTCGTCGACGACCGCTTCACGATCGCCGACGTGGTGATGGGCGGCGTGCTCCACAGCGCGCGACGCCTGGAGTTGATGCCGGACTCCCCCACGCTCGTCGCCTACTTGACGCGCCTCGACGGTCGCGAGGCGAAGCAGCGCGCGTACGCGGCGTGAGCTCGCTCGACGCTGTCCTCGCGTTCGACACGAAGCTGGAGCTCGGCGAATCGCCGGTCTGGGACGAGCGTGCAGCCGCGCTCTACGCCGTCGACATCCTGCACGGCACAGTGCTGCACATTGATCCCGCGAGCGGCACCGTGGAGCAGATCGCGCGGCTCGACGAGCTCGTCGGCGCGATCGTGCTGCGGCGCGACGGTGGGCTGCTCGCAGCCGTCGGCACATCGCTCGTGCTGCTCGACACGGAGCTGCGCCGGACGGTCGTCGCCGGGCTCTCCGACGTGACCGGGTTGCGCTTCAATGACGGCGCGTGCGATCCGCAGGGCCGGTTCTGGGTCGGCACGATGGGACTCGATGAAACGCCGGGCCGAGGCACGCTCTACCGTTACGACGAGCGCGGGCTCGTCCCGATGGTGGAGTCGGTGTCCATCTCGAACGGCATCGACTGGACCGGCGACGGGACGCGCATGATCTACGCGGACACTCCCACGCGCCGCCTCGACACGTTCGCGTTCGACGCGGCGGACGGCACGCTCTCGGATCGGCGCACGCTCGTCGAGCTCGACGAAGGGAGCGCGGGTTTCCCCGACGGCCTGACGGTCGACGCCGAGGATCACATCTGGGTCGCGCTCTGGGACGGCTGGGCGGTTCACCGCTACCGGCCCGACGGGACGCTCGATCGCGTCGTGCAGCTGCCCGTCGCGCGGCCCACGAGCTGCGCGTTCGGCGGCGAGGATCTCCGCGACCTGTACATCACGTCAGCGCGGATGGGGCTCACCGCCGAGGCGCTCGAATCCCAGCCGCATGCGGGCGGGGTGTTCGTGCTCAGGCCCGGCGTCGGCGGACGCCTGCCGAACCGCTTCGCCGGGTGACGGTAGCCTCACGAGCGTGAGCGTCATCGTCCAGAAGTACGGCGGCACGTCCGTCGCCGACCCCGAGCGCATCAAGCGCGTCGCGAAGCGCGTGGTCGCCACCGCCGACTCCGGCTACCAGGTGTGCGTCGTCGTCTCGGCGATGGGCGCCATGACCGACCAGCTGCTGGAGCTCGCGGGAGAGATCTCGCCGCATCCGCATCCGCGTGAGCAGGACATGCTGCTGACGGCGGGCGAGCGCATCTCGAGCGCGCTGCTGGCGATGGCGGTCATCGAGCTCGGCCACGACGCCGTCTCGCTGACGGGCTCTCAGGCGGGCATCGTCACCGACGAGCGTCACGGGAAGGCGCGCATCGTCGAGCTCCGGCCACAGCGCGTGCTCGAAGCCCTCGGCGCCGGCAAGATCGTGATCATCGCCGGGTTCCAGGGCGTTTCGGGGACGAGCGACATCACGACGCTCGGCCGCGGTGGCTCGGACACGACTGCCGTTGCGGTCGCTGCAGGGCTCGACGCCGGGGTCTGCGAGATCTACACCGACGTCGACGGCGTCTTCACGGCCGACCCGCGAGTCGTGGCGGACGCGCGCAAGCTCGACGCGGTGACCTACGAGGAGATGCTCGAGCTCGCAGCCTCAGGCGCGAAGGTTCTGGCGCTCCGTTCGGTCGAGTACGCTCGAACGCACGGCGTCGCCGTCCATGTTCGCTCGTCTTTCGGCGAAGCCGACGGCACCTGGATCGTGAAGGAGGAAGACGTGCTCGAGCAGGCGATCATCTCGGGAATCGCAAGCGATTCCAGCGAGGCGAAAGTGACGATCCTCGGCGTGCCCGACAAGCCGGGAATCGCGGGACGCGTGTTCCGCCCGCTCGCCGACGCCGGCATTCACATCGACATGATTGTGCAGAACGTGTCGGCGGCAGGACGGAGCGACATCTCGTTCACGCTGCCGCAGTCCGACCTCCCGGTGGCCGAACCGGTGCTCGACGTGATCGCGAAGCTCGTCGACGCGCAGGGTCACACGTACGACTCCGACATCGGCAAGGTGTCGCTCATCGGCGCCGGCATGCGGAGCAACCCGGGTGTCGCCGCCGACATGTTCGAGGCGCTGGCGGACGCCGGGATCAACATCGAGATCATCTCGACCTCGTCGATTCGCATCTCCTGCGTCGTGGACGGCGCCGACCTCGACCGGGCCGTCCAGATCCTGCACGAGCGGTTCCGGCTTTCCACCGCCGCCGAGTAAGAGCCCGCTTCAGCGAGCGAACAGGCGGCTGAGCTCTTCGCGCTCCCGCCGACCGGCCGGGTGCTCGAGCGCCGCAAACGCCGGCTCCAGGTGTTCGGGGCGCCGCGGGCCGACGAC
>DATEXK010000054.1:0-7777 GCA_035257065.1 Gaiellaceae bacterium
TCATCGCCGGCGCGGTGCGCGAGGCGCTCGAGGAGACAGGACTGCACGTCGAGCTCCGCCGCTACCTCGTCGTGTCCGACGCGACGTTCCACAACGCCGGACGGACGTTGCGGTGGCAAACCCATGTCTTCGTCGCGGAGACGGGGGACACGGAGCTCGAGCCGGCCGACACCGAGGAGATCGCCGACGCGCGCTGGGGCACGCTCGAGGAGCTCGCCGGCGCCCTGCGCGAACGCCTCCTCGCTGAAGACCGCGCGTTCTGGCGCTACCGCGTCGCGCTCCACGACGCGGCCCTGGCAGCGCTGTCCGATTGAGCCAGGGGGACAGACCCGGGGGGTTCGAGCGGCGCTAGGCCTTGTGCACCTTCGTGGCGGTGCCGTACGCGCAGATCTCCGTCCAGTTGGGGCCCATCTCGGAGGTGTCGAAGCGCATCGCAATGACGGCGTTCGCGCCCTTCGCCTCCGCCTCGGCAACCATCCGCTCCATCACCTCGTGGCGGCTGTCGACGAGGGCCTTCGTCATCCCCTTCAGCTCACCGCCGAGGATCGACTTCAGGCTCGCTCCGAACTGCGAGCCGATGTTGCGCGAGCGGACGGTCAGCCCGAACACCTCGCCGTACACCTCGTCGATCTCGTAGCCAGGAATGTCGTTCATCGTCGTGACGATCATGCTCGAGCCTCCCTGTTGAGGACGTCCCACGCGCGACGAACGTCCGCCTCGGTGGTGCGTGCATTGCCGATTGCGAGCCGCATGACGTAGCGGCCGTGCAGCTTCGTGTGCGAGAGGAACATGTCACCGCTTCGGTTCGCGCGCTCGACGATCCGCTCGTTCTCCTCGTCGGTCCCGTTACGCCGGAACACAACGAGCGAGAACCGCGCCGGCATGCACAACTCCCACGCCGGGTCGGCTTCGACCCACTCCGCGAAGAGATTCGCAAGCCGGATGTGCTCGCGCAGCAGCTGTTGGAGGCCTTCGCGGCCGTAGCAGCGGAGCACCGCCCAGAGCTTCAGCGAACGGAAGCGCCTCCCGAGCGCCGGCCCATAGTCGGAGAGTGCGTACGTGTCGTCGTCGGTGCGCAGGTACTCGGGCGTGAGCGAGAAGGCCGCACGCAGATCCTCGGGTCGCGACGTCCAGAGCAGCGAGCAGTCCATGGGAACCATCAGCCACTTGTGGGGATTGACGACGAGCGAATCGGCAAGCTCGACGCCGTCCTGCGACGGCCGCTCCTCCTCGCAGATCCACGACGAACCCGCGTAGGCCGCGTCGACGTGGAGCCATGCGCCGGCTTCGTGTGCGCGCTGCGCGAGCTCGCGCACGGGGTCGACCGCCGCGAACGACGTCGAACCGACCGTCGCCACGACCACCGCGACGTCGTCGAGCTCCAGTCCGTCCGCGCGCATTCGAAGCTCTGCGTCTGCCTCGACCTTCCGCAACTCCATGCCGAGCATCCGCGCCGCCTTCTCGACGGACGAGTGCGCGTGCTCGGAGCACACGACGACGTTGCGACCCGTGACGTGCCGCGCCGCGATCAACGCGGCAAGCGTCGACGTCGACGCGGTGTCCTCGATGTGACCGTGCCACCCATCCGGCAGGCCGAGCAGCTGCCGCACCCAGTCGACCGTGCGCAGCTCGAGCTCGGTCGACGCCGGCGAGGCGCGCCAGAGGATCGCCACCTGGTTGACCGTCGCCGCCAGAAGCTCGGCAAGGATGCCCGGCTCGGACGCGGTCGTCGCGAAGTACGCGAAGAAGCGCGGATGCTGCCAGTTCGTCAGCGCGGGCACGATCAACTCGTCGAGATCGCGCAGCACGTTCGCGAACGGCTCAGCCTGCTCGGGCGCCGCGAGCGGCAGTTTTGCGGACAGCTCACCCGGCTTCACCTGCGCGAGCACCGGCAGATCGTCGAGCCGCTCGAGATAGCTCGCGGCCCACTCGATCGCCGCGGCTCCGTCCGTGCGAAAGTCCGTCACGGTCGCTTCCGCCGGATCTTCTCGAGCTGCTTCCACGTCCGCGTGTTGACGACGTCGTCCTTCGTGAGCCAGCCGCGGCGCGCCTGGCCGATCCCGAGCTCGACGTAGTCCTGCGCACGGATCTGATGTGCATCGGAGTCGACGACGAGCTTCAAGCCGGCCTCCTTCGCCGCCCGCGCGTGCACGTCGCGTAGATCGAGCCGGTCGGGTTGCCCGTTGATCTCGAGGAAGCAGCCGACGTCGAGCGCCTTCTCGATCACGCGCTCGACGTCCACGTCGCGCGGGGCGCGCGTGCGGATGCGGCGACCGGTGAGATGCCCGATGCAGTCGACGTACGGATTGTCCATCGCCTCGAGCACGCGCTCGGTCGGCCGGTTGTCCGGCGCGTTGTGCACCGATGCAACGACCCAGTCGAGCAATGCGAGCTCCTCCTCCGGCACGTCGACCTCGCCGTTCGAGCGGATGTTCGCCTCGACGCCGGCGAGGATACGCAGCTTCGGGAACCGTTCGCGCACCTGCTCGATCTCGGCGAGCTGGGCAGCGAGGCGTCCCTCGCGCAGGTAATGGGAGTGATCCGTGATCGCGTAGTACTCGTAACCGCGCGCGGCAGCCGCCGCGACCATCTCCTCGAGCGTGTTCTTACCGTCGGCCGACCAGTGCGTGTGCGTGTGCAGGTCGCCGCGCAGGTCGCCCAACTCGACGAGCGTCGGCAACTCGCCGCGCCGCGCAGCCTCGAGCTCACCGCCGTTCTCGCGCAGCTCCGGCGGAATCGGCTGATAGCCGAGGAACGCGTAGACCGCAGCCTCGTCCTCGCTCGAGAACACGTCGCCGGTCTCGACCGTCATGACGCCGTACTCGGAGATCGAGAGCCCGCGGCGCACAGCGTCCTCGCGCATGGCGACGTTGTGGTCCTTCGAGCCCGTGAAGTGCTGGAGCAGGTTGCCGAACGACTCCGGCGGAACGACGCGCAGATCGAAGCGCAGGCCCTCGTTCGAGATGACCGTCGCCTTCGTGTCTCCGTGCGCGACGACGTCCACGACCCACGGCAGTTGCGTGAAGTACGCGGTTAGCTCGGCCGGGTCGGTCGCCGTCGCGATGATGTCGAGGTCGCGAAAGGTCTCCTTGCGCCGGCGCACCGAGCCTGCCTCTGAGACCGCGACCGCGGCGGGATGCTCGCGCAGAACGGCCACTGCGGCCTGCACCGCGGGCAGTCCGTCACCGAGCAGCCTGCGCCCCTCGTCCGGGTTCTCCGCCTGGTACGCGAGCGCCTTCAGGATCTTCTCCTCGCTCTTCGCGGCGAGGCCCGGAAGCGTGCGCAGCTGCTCATGCTCCGCAGCGAGCTTCAGGTCCGCGAGGGTCGAGATCCCGAGCTCCTTCCAGATGCGCGCCGCCGTCTTCGGCCCGAGCCCCGGCAGCCGCATGAAGAGGACGACCTCGGACGGGATCGAGCCTTTCCGCTTGGTGAGCGCCTCGATCTCCCCCTGCTCGACGATCTGGACGATCTTCTCCTCGATCGTCTTGCCGATCCCCTGCAGCTCCTTCGCCCGCCCGTCGAGCGCGAGCTGCGCGATCGAGCCGGAGGTGTCGCGCATGCGCGTGGCCGCACGCCGGTACGCGATCACCCGGAACGACTCGGCGCCCTCGAGCTCCAGCAGGTCGGCGAGAAGCTCGAACTGCTCCGCGACCTCCGGATTCTGAGGCAGAGACGCCACACCGCCGATCATATGCGCGCCCCTCGGTAGCCTCCCCTGCGTGAGCGGCGCGACCATTTGCCTCCCGACGTACAACGAGCACGAGAACCTCGAGCCGATGCTGCAGGCGCTCGCGCCCCTCGGCGCGCGGGTGCTCGTCATCGACGACAACTCGCCGGATAGAACCGGGGAGCTGGCGGATCGGCTCGCGCGCGAGCTCGACTTCGTCTCGGTGCTGCACCGTGAGCGGAAGGAAGGGCTCGGCCCCGCCTACATCGCCGGGTTCAGGCGGGCGCTCGCCGACGGCGCCGATCTGATCCTCGAGCTGGATTGCGACTTCTCGCACGACCCGGCCGACGTGCCGCGCCTGATCGCGGCGTGCGAGGCCGGCGCCGACGTCGCGCTCGGCTCTCGCTACGTCCAGGGCGGCGGGACGGTGAACTGGGGCCGGACCAGAAGGCTCGTCTCGACCGGCGGATCCTTGTACGCCCGGCTGCTGCTCGGCGTCCGCGTTCGCGATCTGACCGGCGGCTTCAAGTGCTACCGGCGCGAGGTGCTCGAGCGCATCGACCTCGGTGCGATCCATTCGAAGGGCTACGCCTTCCAGATCGAGACGACCTATCGTGCGCTGCGCGCGGGCTTCACCGTCGTCGAGGTACCGATCACCTTCGCCGACCGCACGGCCGGCCACTCCAAGATGAGCCGCGCGATCTTCCTCGAAGCGGTCGCCAAAGTGCCCGTACTGCGTCTGGCCGCACTCACGGGCAGGCTCTGATGGAGGAGCTCGACGCGAGCACGTTCGACGAGGCGATCGCCGCCGGACCGGTCGTCGTCGACTTCTGGGCGCCGTGGTGCCGGCCCTGCCACGCGATCGAGCCGTTTCTCGACGAGCTCGCCGAGAGCGCGGCCGGCCGCGTCGCGTTCGCGAAGCTCAACATCGACGAGCACCCCGAGATCGCAGCGCGGTACGAGGTGCTCTCGATCCCGACGGTGACGCTCTTCGAAGGCGGCGAGCCGCGCACGACGGTCGTCGGCGCACGGCCGCGCGGCCATTTCGAGCGCGCGTTCGCCGCGTGGCTCTAGGAACGGCCTAGGAGCGGAAGTGCTCCCAGCCCGGAAGGTCGTGCGACTCGCCGTCGAGCGTCACGCGCACTCCTTCGCCTTCCTCGCAGCGGCCGATCACGGTGAAGCCGAGCGCGTCGGGCGTCGCGGCGAGCAGCTCGTAGTCCTCGCCGAACCCAACATCCTCGATCGTCGCACCGGCCGCGAGCGGCACGCGCTCCAGCTCGATCGCGACACGACAGCCTGAGCGCCTTGCGATGTGAGCCGCGTCGACACCGAGACCGTCGGAGACGTCGAGCATCGCATTCGCAACCGCCGCGAGCCGGCGCCCCTCGTCCACGCGAATGGGCGGACGTGAGAGCCGCCCCGCCCGGAACGCGGCACCCGCAGCGCCGAGCGGACCCGTCACGACGACAACGTCGCCGACTCGAGCACCCGCACGGCCGGGAACGCGCTCGGAGCGGCCGAGCGCCGTCACGCTCAGCATCACGGCGTCGGCCCGCGTCGTGTCGCCGCCGCGCACCGGCACGCCCGCCTCGGCGATGCCCGCGTAGAGCTCGACGACGTCCTCGACGCGCGTCTCCCCCGGAAGCGCGAGCGTGACGATGAGCGCGAGCGGCTCCGCACCGGAGGCGGCGAGGTCGCTGATGTTCACCGCGGCCGCACGAAAGCCGAGCTCAGCCCACGACACCATGTCGAGGCGGAAGTGCACGCCTTCGACGAGCGCGTCCTGCGTCACGACAAGACCACCGACTTGAGCCGCGTCGTGCTCGATCCCTTGCGCGAGACCGAGCCGCTCGAGCTCGGCGAGCAGCCCCAGCTCTCCCACGTCGTCGAGCCTCACAGCTCCTCGACGCGGGCCCGGCCGTCGAGTGTCGCCGGGTCGAGCGCGTACAGCGCGTCGTACAGCCGCGCGTGGAACGTTCCCGGCCCGCCGGCGCCGGCTGCTGCGTCCTCCGCCGCGACGCCGAACGCGGCGAGCGCCTCGGCGGCGGCTTCCAACGGCTCGCCCGGTTTCGCGGCCAGGAAGCAGCCGGTGATCGCAGTCGACATGCAGCCCGTGCCGGTGACGGTCGCGAGCAGCTCGTGGCCGTTCGAGACGGCGAGCACCCGCTCGCCGTCGGAGACGTGATCGACGGGGCCTGTCACCGACGCGATCACGCCGAGCGCCTTCGCAGCCGCGCGCGCGAGCTCCGCCGGCTCGAGACCGGTGCTCATCGACTCGACGCCGCGCACCTCGGCTTGCGCTCCGACGAGCGTCGCAATCTCGCCCGCGTTGCCGCGCAGGACGGTCACGTCGACGAGACCGAGGATCCGATGCGCCGTCCTGGTCCTGTACGCGGTCGCGCCGGCGCCGACCGGGTCGAGCACGACGGGGATTCGTCGTACGTTCGCCGCTCCGCCGGCGAGCAACATCGCCTCGACCCAATGCTCGGAGAGCGTGCCGATGTTCAGCACGAGCGCCGAGGCGAGCCCCGCCATCTCCTCGACCTCCTCGCCCGCGTGCGCCATCACCGGCAGCGCCCCGAGCGCCAGCGTCGCGTTCGCCGTCTCGTTCATGACGACGTAGTTCGTGATCTGGTGGACGAGCGGCTTGCCTTCGCGCAGCGCACGCAAGGTCGAACCGGGCGAGATCATCTGTTCCGCACCCCCAACACGTCGACGGGACCTTCTCCAGAACCAAGCTCGGCGAGACCCTGCGCGACAGCGCGCGAGGCCGCGGCGGCCGCGCCTCGCGCTGCATCCAGCAGACTCTCGCCCCGCGCGAGCAGCGCGGCGAGCGTCGCCGAGTGCGTGCAGCCGGCGCCGTGCGTCGCAGCGACGTCGTGCCACTCGACGGGAATCTCGAAGTGCTCGCGCCCGTCGAAGAGATGGTCGACCGCGTCCTCGCCGTGGCCGCCGGTCACGATCACCGCCGCCGCGCCGAGCCCGTGCAACCGCAGAGCGAGGTCACGCCGGGACGCATCGACGCCGGCCAGCGCCTTCGCCTCCATCAGGTTGGGCGTGATGACGGTCGCCAGGGGAAAGAGCCGCCCGACGAGCGCGCCCACGGCGTCGTCCTCCAGGAGCTTCGCCCCCGAGCTCGCCACCATCACCGGATCGACGACGAGCGGCACGGGATGCGCCTCGAGGTAGTCGGCGACCGTCTCGATCAACACGCGCGAGAAGAGCATCCCGGTCTTCGCCGCGTCGACCCCGATGTCGCCGAAGACCGAGTCGAGCTGCGCCCGGACGAACTCGGGGTCGAGCGTCTCGATCGCGTCCACCCCGACCGTGCTCTGCGCCGTCAGGGCGACGACCACCGACATGCCGTACGCACCTGCCGCGGCGAACGCCTTCAGGTCGGCCTGGATGCCTGCGCCGCCGCCGGAGTCGGAAGTCGCAATCGTGAGGGCGCGTGGGACGGTCATGGCTCCCTTCGCCGGTACGAGCCGGATCAGGTTCGACGGGTGTGATCTCAGCCGCCACGCGGCATTGGGGTCAGACCCCGAGTATGTGTGATGAAGACCGTACTCGGGGTCTGACCCCGGATCTGTTTCGTGGGGCCGTGCCCCCAGCTCGTGTCTGACCGAGATCTCGCGCGCTGCAATTGCAGTTTGCAGTACCGGTCACGGCACCCGGGCATGCTCGGCCGAGCAGTGTCGTCAGGCTGACACTCCACAATTGAGGACCGTGCGCACGCTGATCGCCGCCGGGACCGTCGCCCTCGCCTGCACGGCGCTCCTCGGCATCCAGCACGCCGTCGCGCTTGTGCTCCGCCAGACGGACGGTGGCGTGACGACGATCATCACGCTCGGGATGGCGGCGCTCGGGCTCTGGGCGATTGCCGTCCTGCGCGAAGAGTGAGGCTTCCACCCGCCCTCGCGGCGAGCTCGACTCCCCGCATCATCGAGCTGCTCGGGCCGCCGCCCGGGCGGGTGCTCGAGCTCGGCTTCGCTGGGATCCACGCCGAGCCGCTCCGCCTCGCCGGCTTCGAGGTGACCGTCGTCGAGTCGGACCCCGCACATCTCGCCCGGGCGCGCGAGCGGGCCGGCGAGACGCTTGCTGTGTCCCCCG
>DATEXK010000055.1:0-4664 GCA_035257065.1 Gaiellaceae bacterium
GTCGTCGGCCAGCGATTCCAGACCCGGAAGCCGTAGACGAGCGTCAGGCTGATCCACACGAAGTGGAACGGGATCGTCTCCCAGCTCGGGAACACGACCATCGCGACGAGGTTCGCGGCCGCGAAGACGGCCCATACGACCTCGACGGTGTACTTACGAAGCCAGGCGATAGCCCGCATGGCGGATGGTCTCGATCGGGGCGTCGGGACCGAGCTTCTTGCGGAGTCGGCGGACACAGACGTCGACGACGTTCGAGCCGGGATCGAACGTGTAGCCCCAAACGTCGGCGAGCAGCCGTTCGCGGCTGATCACTTCGTCGGCATGCAGCGCGAGATGGTGGAGCACGCGGAACTCACGATCGGATAGGTCGCAGACCGCATCTTCGATCTGCGCCTGCCGCCGTGCGAGGTCGAGTGTCAATCGGCCGACGCGCACCACGTTGCCGTCGTCGCCGATCGCCTGACCGAGTCGCAGCTGGACGCGAATACGCGCGAGCAGCTCGTCGAGCGAGAACGGCTTCTGGATGTAGTCGCCGGCGCCGAGCTCGAAGCCTTGGAGCTTCGTGGCGAGATCGGAGCGGGCGGAGAGGATGAGCACCGGGATTTCCGGTCGCGCATCGTGCAGCCGCCTGAGCACGTCGAGGCCGCTGATGCCCGGGAGCAGGAGGTCGAGCACGATGAGGTCCCACGATTCGCGCAGCGCGAGCGTAAGTCCCGCGCGTCCGTCGCCGACGCCCTCCACCGAATAGCCCTCGGCTTCGAGGCCCCGTGCGACGAACGACAGGATTCGCGCCTCGTCCTCGATGACCAGAATGCGCATCGGTGTCAAACGACCTTAGTAAATTCGGAGATGACGTGCGAATGACCGGCGGATGACAGTTCGGTCATCCTCGCCGCCCCCCGGTTCACAGCGCGCTATACACGCCGCAGGTGGGCACGAGAACCGGGAAGCTCGTGGGGGTCGCCGCTGGCGTTGCGCTGGCCGGCGTGCTGATCGGCTTCTATATCTCCGGCTACCTCGTCGGCAACTCGGTGCCGTTCCGGCCGCAGGCAAGCACTGCAGACGGCAAGCGGACGGTGAACCTCACGATCCAGACGGTGGCCGCCGTCGGGCCGTCCCTCGCGCCGCATCCGGACTGGGTCTCGTACCTCGTGCGCGACAATAGCGGGCGGTGGGTCCGCAGCACGGTGTGGACGCTTCCGGCGAACGCGACGGTGCACGTCACCATCTACAACTTCGACGGCGCGAGCGGCCTGCGCAATCCGTTCCTCGGCCAGCCGCAGGGGCTCGTCGGCAAGGAGCTCGTCGACGGGACGCCGCTCGGCGCGATGGCGCCCGACCAGCCGTCCCATACGTTCGCGGTACCCGAGCTCGGCGTTCTCGCACTCGTCGCGCCGGTCGGCGACGACGCGAAGAACCAGTGCGACTTCGCGCCCTGCGCGATGTCGATGGCGCACCGGACGATGACGTTCACCTTCCGCACCGGCAAGAAGGGGCACTACCGCTGGCAGTGCTTCGTGCCGTGCGCGGCGGGGTTCGTGTACGGCTTCGGGGGCCCGATGCAGACGATCGGGTACATGGACGGCTTCCTGAACGTGGTCTAGGCAGCGTGTCCGCGCAACCTGCAGCCGCCGGCTCGAGTCCCGCCCACGGGCACCGCTTCCTGACCGCCTGGATCGTGCTCAGCGCGATTCTCACGCCCGTTGTCGCGTTCTTCCTCGGGCCGGCGATCCCGCCCGGTAACGGCAGCGTCGAGGCGACCGGACAGGTCTTCGACAACGAGGTGCTCGTGGCGGTGTCCACGCCCGTGTGCGTGTTCGTCATGCTGTTCCTCGGCTACGCGCTCGTCTCGTTCCGCAGTCGCACGGTGGAGATCGTGGACGGGCCGCCGCTGCGCGGCGACATGCGGATCCAGATCGTCTGGATGATCGTCACCAGCCTGACCGTGCTCGGGCTGGCGGGCTTCGGCACGTACGAGCTGCTCCAGGGCGGCGCCGGCGGCGGCCAAGGGCCGAGTGCGGCGTTCCTGCCGGCGGGACACGACCACGCACTGGACATCCAGGTCATCGGCCAGCAGTGGGAGTTCACGTACCGCTATCCGACGTTCGGCGGGCTCGAGACGCCGCAACTCGTCTTGCCCGCGAACACCCTGATCCGGCTTCACGTCACCTCGCTCGACGCCGTGCACTCCTTCTGGGCCTACCAGCTCGGCGTGAAGGCCGACGCGAATCCGGGCACCGACAACGTCGTCTACGTGCAGACGAAGGGCGCGCGGAGCTTCGATATCCGCTGCGCCGAGCTCTGCGGCCTCTGGCACGGCTACATGTTCGACACCGGACAGGTCGTCGACCAGGGTCGGTTCACCGCGTGGGCCAAGCAGCAGCAGACGTACTTCGCGCCGGTCGCGCGTTACCTGCCCCCGTACGCCACGACCTACATGCCCGACCCGCAGCGGCGTGCCGGATGACCAGACAAGAGGGAGGAGCCCTGTGAGCGCGACGGCCGTCGAGATTCGTCCGCCGGTATGGCGTCGGCTGATCGGCTTCAACGCGATCACCGGGGTGATCCTCGGGATCATCGGCTACTACCTCGGCTGGTTCCTCGGGCACCACATCACCGGGAAGAGCATCGCGTTCTTTGCCGACATCGACCAGAACGACCTTTCGGTCCTGCTCGGCTACTTCTTCGGCGTCTCCGGCTTCCTGATCGGGCTCGGTTTCGGGGTCTATCCGTGGGCGCGACTACGCGGGTATCCGCCGTCGCTCCGCGAGAAGGAGACACACGGGACGTCGCGCTACTTCGGGCTCTGCACCGACCACAAGGTCGTGGGCATCCAGTACCTGATCGGGATCGGGCTCTTCTTCTTCATCGGTGGCCTGAACGCGATGCTGATCCGCGTCGAGCTGCTGCGCCCTGCGAGCCAGGTGTTTCCCGCCGGGCAGTACCTGACGCTCGTCGGCATGCACGGCACGATGATGATGGGGATGATGACGAGCGGCATCCTCGGGCCGTTCGCGAACTACTTCGTGCCGCTGATGATCGGCGCGCGCCGGATGGCCTTCCCGCGCATCGAGTCGCTCACCTTCTGGCTGCTCATGGCGGCCGGCGCGGTCCTCACCACGACGATCTTCTTCGGCGGGTTCCCGACCGGCTGGACCGGCTACGAGCCGCTGAACTCACAGGCGAACACCGGCATGGACTCGTATCTCGTCTTCTTCGCGCTCGTCGGAGTGTCGATGTGCCTGCTCGGACTGAACATGCTGGCGACGATCATCACCATGCGCGCGCCGGGTCTCACGTGGTCGCGTCTGCCGATCTTCTGCTGGGCAGTCGTCTCGACCTCGATTCTCAACCTGCTCGCCGCCCCCGTGCTGATCGCGGTGCTCGGGATGGCGATTCTCGACCGCACCGCGCAGACGACCTTCTTCAACCCCCAGGGCGGTGGCAGTCCGTACCTGTACCAGAACCTCTTCTGGGTCTTCGGGCATCCGGAGGTCTACATCCTGGCGCTGCCGGGCATGGGGATCGTCCTCGAGTTCCTCCCGGTCTTCGCGCGCAAGCCGCTCTGGGGCTACCGGCTCGCCGTCTCGGGCCTGCTCGGCGTGACATTGCTGAGCTGGCTCGTCTGGCAGCACCACCTTTTCGTGAGCGGAATCAACAGCGACCTACGGCCTTTCTACATGCTCTCCACCGAGCTGATCTCGATCCCGACCGGCTTCACCTTCTTGTGTGGCCTGATGACGCTCTGGCGCGGCCAGATCCGCTTCACGGTGCCATTGCTCTTCTGTCTTGCCTGGTTCTTCAACTTCCTCATCGGCGGCTTGTCGGGTGTCTTCCTCTCCGACGTACCGAGTGACGTGACCACCCACGGCAGCTTCTTCTCGATGGCCCACTTCCACTACACGATCATGGGCGGGCTCGTCTTCGCCTTCTTTGCCGCGATCTACTACTGGTCGCCCAAGATGTTCGGTTACACGCTCAACGAGCGGCTCGGGAAGATCCACTTCTGGGTGATGTTCATCTCGTTCAACTCGACGTTCGCCCCGCTGTTCGCCGTCGGCTTTCTCGGGCAGCCCCGCCGCGCGGTCACGTACGCGCACAACCTGCAGTTCCTGAACGACTGGGTCTCGGTGTCGGCGTTCGTACTGGGGCTGTCGATGCTCGTGTTCCTCTACAACTTCGTGTACTCGCTGCTCTTTGCGCGCATTCCGGCGCCGCAGAACCCCTGGTCGTCGCTCTCGCTCGAGTGGCAGGTTCCCTCGCCCGTGCCCGTGCACAACTTCGACCGGATCCCGGTGATCACCGGCGATCCCTACGACTATGGCAATCCGTCGCCCGGTGCGATCCCTGCGGCGGCACCGGCCGGAGGTAGCTCATGAGCGAAGTCGCAGCGCACGAGACCGACTACGGGGTCGTCGAGGGGGAGCCGCCGGAGCTCCTCGGCCGAAACCTCAACTCGGCGGGGCACCTGCTGGCGAGCGCGACGGCCTTCTTCTTTCTCGCATTCATCTTTGCCTACTTCTATCTCCGCTCGCTGAACAACGCGGGGCTCTGGCATCCGAAGCACGTCACTTCGCCGACGACGTTCGGCACGCTCGTGATGGCGTTGACCGTCCTGAGCGCCATCCTCGTGCGGCTCGGTCTCGCCGACCAGCGCGCCGGCC
>DATEXK010000056.1:0-3640 GCA_035257065.1 Gaiellaceae bacterium
CCGGTGACGGTGATCGTCTTGGCGGGAGGAGCAGTGGTCGGCGTCGTCGCGGAGCGGCCGAAGTGCGGCTGCGCCACACCGGCGATCGCCGAGGCCACGAGCAGCAGGCCGGCGAGGAAGAGGATCCAGCGGAATCGCATCATGTGAGTGATACGGCGCCGAGCGGCTGAACTGTCACACGGGATCGGGCCTCCGCCGCTTCGTGATTCAGAGGGGAGTCGGGCCCGACCCCGTGTTTCGTGTCTGACCGCAACTCCGCCGCGCGATCAGGCGCGGGGCGCTTGGTGATCCGGAGGTACACGCGCGGGCCGCGAAGCGGCTCTGGTGGCCCTGCTGATTTCCGCCCTGGAGAATCCATCGTTGTTCCACCAGTCTCCCCGCCGGGACGAGAATCATGCGGCGGCGCTCGTTCGGGCGGCCCCATGCGCCACGTAACAGACTGTTACAAGGGAACTAGGCCGCGGCGGTGGCGGTGGCGGTGCCGATGTCGCCGAGGTACGGCGTCCAGCGCTGCGGGATGCGCGGTGCGGCGAGCTTGATGAAGAGCACGGGCTGCGGGGGGCGCGGCGGGTGCGGGAGCTCCATCCCCGCCTGCTGGAGCGAGCGGTCGCCCTTGCGGAGGTTGCACGGCGCGCAGGCTGTGACGACGTTCTCCCAGATCGACTCGCCGCCCTTCGAGCGTGGGACGACGTGGTCGAGGGTGAGGCGGCCGCTCGTAGTGCCGCAGTAGACGCAGCGCCAGCCGTCGCGGGCGAACAGGGCGCGGCGTGAGATCTTGCGCTGGATCGCCCGCGGCACGCGGACGTAGTGGACGAGCCGGATCACGTGCGGCCAGACAAAGCTCGTCGTGGCGGAGCGGAGCGGCTGGTCGAGTTGCTCGACCACCTCGGCCTTGCCCTTGTAGAGGAGCACGTGCGCACGCCGAACCGTGCACACGTTCAACGGCTCGTAGCTGGCGTTCAGGACGAGAACCTGCTGCACCTATGGCGCAAAATACCAGCGACACGCGTCGTACCGCGTGAAACTGCCCGTTCTACGACGACATGGCCCTCTCGACGGCTTCCTGCTCCTCGGGCGAAAGCGCGACGGACGCGCGGCCGCGGTCGAGCTCCTTGATGTAGATCCGGGCGTAGTCGCGACCCTGGATCGCGCTCAGCACGACCCCGGTGCGAGCCGAATCGAGCATTGCGACCGAAGCGGACTGGTGGCCGCCGCTGTTCGCGTAGGCGTCGTAGCGGACGATGGCGGTTTTGGAGACGGTGTCGTCGACGCGGCGGTCGACCCGGGCGAGCCCTGCGGCGACCTCGTCGACCGAGCCGTGCAAGGCGTCGATCCGGCCCTGCAGCGAGACCGCGAAGTCGACGAGATCCACTCGCCCCCCGCCGAGAAGCACGAGCTGCGCCTGGCGCACCCGCCGAAGTGCGAGGTGGTAGCCGAGCGCGAGCAACAGCGCTGCCGCCGCCGCTGCGGCGGCGCCGATCGCGATCCAGCCGGCGAGGGAGGCGCTCAGGTAGACCCTCCTACGGTGAGCTCAGCGTGAAGAAAACGGTGTACGACCCGGAGTTGTTCGCCGTGTTGATCTCCCCGGGGACCGGGCCCACCTCGACCTTGATCGTCGCCTTCGCGCCGAACGCCGACGTCGGCAGGTCGAAGTTGCTGAAGCTCACGGTCTGCTGCTGCGCCGGCTGGATCAGCGTGATCGGCTTGCGACGCACGATCGGCGTGCCGCCCGCGTTGATCGTCAGCGTCACCGGCACGTTGATCTCCTGGAAGTCGCCGGAGTCCTCGACCGTGACGACGAATGAGAGGTCGGCCGAGACCTTCACGGTGGTCGCCGTGCCCGCCGAGAGAGTGTCGGCCTGCGGCATCACCTTGACCGCGACGAGGCCGTCGCCGTGCTTGCCGCCCGGCGTGCCGCCGGTCGACGCCCCGCTGTGGATCTGCGGCAAGAGCACGCTGAAGGAGCGCGCACTCACGAGCTCGGCGTTCGTGATGAAGTGGGATTCGGGGATCACGACGCCGGTGATGCCGAGCGCCGTCAGCTGCTGGCCCGCCGGCAACCGGTAGAGCTCGTCCCACACGACGTCGCTCGCGGTCAGCAACTGGGCCTTGTCGTTCAGGGCCACCGCGGCGGTCGAGACGTCCTTCGCGGAGGTGAATTGCGAGAGCGCGTCGCCGAGGCCCGCAAGCCCTTTCACGCGTAGCTCGAGTGCGTCGACGAGATGCTGGTGAATGCTGCGCAGCGGCCCCGGCGGGCGGATCTGCTGTGCCTGGTCGTAGGCCTGCTGTTCCTGCTGCGCGTACTTCTGCAGGCTCGTCTCGAGATCCGCCTGCTTCAACCCTTGCGTGCTCAGCTCGGTCGCGAACTCCTGCCCGAGCTTGGTCGAGCTCTGCGCGATCGCGTTCACCTGCGTCGCGTAGGCGGCGTACGCCTCGTGCTTGCTCTTGCCCTGGCACGCCCCGACCCAGAAGACGAGCGCGACGACCAGGGCGATCGCAATCGCGATCAGGCCGACGAGCCGCGCGAGCGGGATCAGGCCCGTTGGGGTCTGCAGCGGCCGCCGCGGCCCATCGCCGCCGCCGTCCCCGCCACGGTCGCGCCGGTGCAGTCTGCGGCCGCGCTGGCTCGCCTCGACGGTTTCCGGCTCGTCGAAGAAGTTGAACTCGATGTCGTCGTCGTGCGTGCTCATCTGCTCAAAGGTGACTGTACTTGGGCCTGCCGTCAGAGAGGAAACAACCCTCCGGCCGCCAACCTGGGGAAACCATGTCGAACACCGCTCTCGCGCTCGAAGGGAGCGGGCTCATGCTCGGCCGGTACCGGCCGTTGCGCCCGCTCGGAAGCGGCGGGTCGGGGTCGGTCTGGCTCGCGAGGGACGAGCAGACAGGACTCGATGTCGCCCTGAAGATCGTTCCCCGTGAGGGGAAGGCCGCCGCGCGCGCCGAGCGCGAGGCGCAGGCCGCCGCGACGCTCCGCCACCCGAGCTGCCTCCGCGCCTACGCCTTCGCCCGCGACCCCCGGCACGTTTACATCGCGTACGAGTTCGTTCCCGGCCGAACGTTCCGCGAGGTGCTGCGTGCCGGAGAGCTCGACGACCGCGCGGCGATCGAGGCCTGCGCGCAGATCTGCGACGGCCTCGCGCACGCCCATCGCGCCGGGATCCTCCACCGGGACGTGAAGCCGTCCAACGTTCTGCTCGCCGACGGCGACCGCACCTCCGTGCGCATCCTCGATTTCGGGCTCGCGCGCATGGCCGAGGCCGAGACGCTGACCGCGCAGGGGGACGTGCCGGGCACGCTCGCGTACATCGCGCCGGAGCGGCTCGCGGGCGACGACGCGACGGGCGCAGCCGACGTCTGGGCCGTGGGCGTGATGCTCTGGGAGGCCCTGTCGGGCCGGCATCCCTTCTGGCAGACCTCGATGCTGGAGACCGCTCGAGCGATCGAGACGGGCGCTCCGTCACTCGCGGCGCTCCGCCCCGATCTGCCGAAGGCCCTGCTCCAGCTCGTCGACCGGACGCTCTCGCTCGCACCCGGCCGCCGGCCGTCGGCGCAGGAGCTCGCGGACCAGCTGCGCGGAGCCGCGACTCCGCGGCGCACGAAGCGCTCCCGCAGCGGCGGTTTCGCGGTCCCGGCCGAGGTC
>DATEXK010000057.1:0-2983 GCA_035257065.1 Gaiellaceae bacterium
CAGCGGCTCGCACCTCGCGTTTCTCGGCGACGTGTTCGCGATTCCGCACCCGCTGCCCTTCGCCAACACGTTCTCGCTCGGTGACGCGCTGCTGATCGCCGGGGCCACCCTCTTCGTCTACCGCAACGGCCGTCGCAACGAGGACAAGCCATCGTCGCGCGCATTCGAGCCGCTTCGGGTTCGCGAGTTCCGCGCACTTCTCGCCGCGCGAACGATCTCCAAGCTCGGTGACTGGATCTCGATCGCCGCACTCGTCACGTGGATCTACGTCCACTCGCACTCCACGTTGGGCGTCAGCGGGATCCTGATCGCACGTATCGCAGCCTCCATCGCGGGCAGCCTCGCCAGCGGCATCGTGCTCGATCGCTACGGCCGGTTCGCACTCCTTGCGCGCGTCGAAGCTGCGCGGGTGCTCGCCACGCTGGCGGCCGTCGCGGCAGTCGCGACCGGTCACACGTTTGCCGTCGCCGCCTGCGTCTTCCTCTCGTCGTTTCTCGCCTCGGCGACCGATCCCACGGCCTCGAGCCTCGTTGCGGAGATTCTGCCGCCGGAGCGTCTCCACGCAGGCAATGCACTGCATGCGATCGCCCGCGCCGCTGTCATGGCAGTCGGCTCGATCGCCGGCGGATTGATGGCCGCAGGCATCGGCACCGTCCCCGCTCTCGCCGCAGACTGCGTAACGTTCTTGGCCGCCCTTGCCATCTACTCGGTCTTCGCGCGCCGATTGCCGCAAAGGGCGCCGGCGGCCGACGAAGCCGCGCGCCGGCCGGAGGCAAGCCGCCTGGAGGCGTTCCGGTTCATCTGCAGCAGCCGCAGGCTGGCGGCGCTTGTCGGGTCGTTCGCTGTCGCGACGTTCGCGATGGGGCTGCTGAACGCGTCGCTGCCCGCGTTCCTCTCCGTTCATGCGCCCGGCGCAGGCGGCTACGGCGTCGCGATCGGCATGATCGCCTCCGGCTTGGTCTGCGGCGAGTTTCTGAGCGGCCGGATGGCCGGCCGCGCCGTCGACCGGATTCCGACCCTCGGCTTCGCGATGTCCGCAGGCGTCCTCGGCGTCGCTGCGCTGAGTAACGTGCCGGCGACGATCCTGCTGCTCCTCTTCGTGTTGGGCATCAGCGACGGCACAACCGAGACGGCGTACGACACCGTCGTGCAGGCAGATACCCCGCGATCGCTCTCCGGCCGCGTGTTCGCAGTCGCAGGCGCCGTGCAACAGACCGGCATGGTGGCGGGGTTCGCCGCGGCCCCGCTGCTCGCGGGCGTCGCACTCCCGACGAGCAGCATCGCGCTCGGGGCAGCGGCGGTCGTCGGGACGCTCGTCATCGCCTACCGGCGTCCGGTGCAGGCGGTCCACGCCGCCGGAAACACATAGGCCCGGCAAACGAGCAGCAAGAAATCGGCCTTGCTCGAAGCGCCACTTCGTGCGCCTCGACTTCGCCTATGCGACGCGCACGGTGCTCTACGCGATGGCGGTGATCATGGCCGTGGCGACGATCGTCGCGTCCGTCGGTCTGAGACCGGGGTTGCAGCAGGAAGCAGAGGCGACCGAGGCCGAAGAGGCACTCGCCTGAGCGGGCGAGGTCGACGTCATACGACCCCTAGAGCGCCCCGCCTGCCGCAGGCGGCGCCGGCCGCGAGGGAGCGGCAACGCTGACGACCGTCCGCGCGAGATAGTCCTCGACGAGCAGCAGATTGTCCGTGCCGGCGCGGTCGACGACCGCCAGGAGCGCCGACATGCTCGCCACCTCTTCGCGCTGCTCTTCGAGGAACCAGCCGAGGAACTGCTCGCCCACATGCTCGTGCTCGTCGCGCGCGACCTGCACGAGGTCTGCGATCTGCTGCGTGACGGTCTTCTCCTGCTCGAGTGCGAGGGCGACGGGCGCTCGGTCGTCCTCGAACCGCGTCTGCGGCGCGTCAACACCCGGGACCAGCACCTCCGCGTCCGCGTCGAGCAGGTACTGCACGATCATCATCGCGTGGTTTCGCTCTTCGACCGCCTGCCGATAGAAATGCGCGGCGAGCTGCGGCAACGTCTGCACGTCGTAGTGCACGGCGACCGCCACGTACTGCTGCGACGCGGCGTACTCGTTCGCGATCTGGCTGTTGAGGCCGTCTGTAAAGCGACTCACCTGGCTGCTCCTTTACGCGTGCTTGCGGAAGAGAGAACTGAACCTACACTCGGCCGGCGCGCCCGCTGCAGTGGGCTCGGTCCACCCAGAGCGATGAGTTCCCGCCCTCGTGAGCGTCTACACCCGCGACGGCTTCGACGAAACCGTTCGAACAGGAGGTCGAGATGAGTCTGCCTGACGTGGTCTCGCGAGAGGAGTGGGTCGCCGCCCGCAAGGAGCTGCTGGAGAAGGAGAAGGAGCTGACTCGCAAGCGGGACGCCCTGAGCGCTGACCGGCGTAGGCTCCCGATGGTCCGCATCGACAAGGAATACGTCTTCGAGGGCCCGAACGGCAAGGCAAGCCTGGTCGACCTCTTCGACGGTTCACGGCAGCTGATGATCCAGCACTTCATGTTCGACCCGGCCTGGGACGAGGGCTGCCCATCCTGCACCGCTGCCGCGGACGAGCTCTCGGCCGGACTCCTCGACCACCTGCGAGCCCGGCAGACCGCCTTCGCAGCGATCTCCCGCGCGCCGCTCGCGAAGATCGAGGCCTACAAGCAGAGCCGGGGCTGGGCGTTCCCGTGGTACTCGTCGTTCGGCGGCGAGTTCAACTACGACTTCCACGCAACGCTCGACGAGTCGGTAGCGCCGCCGATGTTCAACTTCGGCTCGAGGGCGGACTACCTCGAAGCGGGCAAGTCGAACTACTTCGTCGAGGCGAAGGAGTCGGTCGAGGTGCCCGGCTACAGCTGCTTCGCGGGACGACGACATCGTCTTCCACACGTACTCGACCTTTGCACGCGGGGCCGAAGCGCTCGGCGGCGGCTACTACTGCCTCGACCTGACCGCGCTCGGCCGGCAGGAGGAATGGGAGGA
>DATEXK010000058.1:0-5133 GCA_035257065.1 Gaiellaceae bacterium
CGCAGCAGGTCGAGTGCACGGTTGACGACGATCCGGTGCAGCCACGGTGCGAACGGGCGCCGACGGTCGAAACGGTTGAGCGCGGCGAACGCGCGCTCGAAGGCGTCGGCCGCGATGTCGTCGGCCAGCGCGCGGCGGCCGGTCATCCCGTAGGCCACTCTCCAGGCGGGCTGCCAGTGCCGCCGGAACAAGGCCGCGGCGGCATCGTGGTCGCCGCCGCACGCAGCCCGAATGAGCACAGCGTCGCCATGGTTCTCCACCATCTGCAGTGTGATACGCCGGACGGCCGCTGTCGCGTCCCGTGGGACGCGAACGGGCGCGCGATCCGTATTCGAATCGTCAACCGATCGACGAACGGAGAGCCCATGAACCGCTTGCGCGTAGGCACTGCCGTCCTTGCGACGGCGTTCGCGTCACTGATCGCCGTCCCGACTGGCGGAGCCGATGGGCTTCCGGTCCTCGGCATCGACGTCGGCGGATCTGGCGTTGCCGCGGCCGCCGGCGGCTCGCGCTACGTCACCTTGCCGGCGGCGTCGAACACCGTCGTCGCGCGCGTTGCAAGCGCAACCGGCAAGGTCCTGAGCTCGAGGCTGCTGCCCGGCACATTCACGATTCCGGCCGTCGCCTACGACGGATCGGCGAGCGGTCTTTCGCACGACGGCAAGACGCTGGTGCTGATCGAGCCGCGCAAGAGCTTTCCGCGCGCGAACACGAAGCTGCTCGTGCTGAGCACGAGGAACCTGCAACCGACACGACTCGTGAAGCTGCACGGCGACTTCAGCTTCGACGCGATCTCGCCCCTGGGCTCGTGGATCTATCTCATCCAGTACGTCTCGCCGAACGACCCGACGCGCTATCTCGTTCGCGCGTTCAACACGAGGTCGGGGAAGTTCGCCGTCAAGCCGATCGTCGACCCGCGCGCACCGGGCGAGAAGATGCGCGGCAACCCACTCAGCCGGATCATGAGCACCGACGGTCGCTGGGCCTACACCCTCTATGACGGCGCAGGCGCGACGCCGTTCGTCCACGCCTTGGATACGTCGACACGAAGCGCGCACTGCATCGACCTCGACGCGCTCGCCGGCAGGCAGGACCTGTGGCGGCTGCGGCTGCGCTTCGACCCGCGTGCACATGAGCTGAGCGTCGTTGGCGGTCAAGGGCGCCTTCTGCTCGTCGACCTGCGCACGTTCGCGGTGTCCGGCGGCGGGACGAGCGGCACGGGCATCGTTTCGTCCTGGATCGCCCAGAGTCTCATGGCGCTGGCCGGTTGCTGTGCGCTCGGTGCGCTCGCGCTCCTGTGGTTCCGGCGCCGTCGTCGCCGACCGTTACGACCGGTGTTGACCCCGCAGGGGCCCTGACCGCCTCAGGCCGGAGTCGGGGCCGAATGTGTCGGTGCAAGCGGCTCGTCCGGCGACGCGTGTGACAGCGGCAGTCGCACGCGGAACGTCGTTCCGACTCCGACGGCACTCGTAACGTCGATCGAGCCACCATGCGCATCGACGATCGCCTTCGTGATCGTCAGTCCGAGCCCGGTTCCCGGTGTCGCTCGAGCCACCGCGGCGCGGGTGCGGAAGAAGCGGTCGAACAGCTGGGCTTGGTCGACGGTTGCGACTCCGATCCCGGAATCGGCCACCTCGAACACCGCTTGCCCGTCGCGCACCGTCGTCGAGACCGTGACGTGACCGTCTACCGGTGTGAACTTGATCGCGTTCGACACGAGGTTGTCCATCATCTGCGCTAGCCGGATCGGATCGGCTCTGAGCGGTTCCGACAATCCTCGGTTCAGATTCAGACGGATCCGATTCCCGTCTGCGGCCGGCTGGGCCGCCTCGACGCACTCCGCCGCAAGCCCACCGAGGTCGACGTCCTCGATCTGGAGCGTGAGCATCCCGCTCTCCACCTCCGCGACGAGCAGCAGATCGCTGACGAGTCGCATCAGTCGCTCGGCATTCCGCTGCACGACGGCAAGAAACGCATCTTCATCCGGTGGTCGCTCGACGGAATCGTTGTCTCTGATCAGCTCGAGGTAGCCCAGGATGGAGGTCAGCGGCGTCCGCAGCTCGTGCGAGACGGCTGCCGTGAAGTCGTTCCTCAGACGCATCAGATCCTCGGAGCGCTCGACGTTGTCACGATCGATACGCCCGGCCCTTCGCTGCATCTCGAACTGCCAGATGAGCACCGTGATGAGGAGCGCGGCCGCCACGGCGGCGATGATCAACGCGAGCCGAGCGTCGGGGTTCGTCACGCTCGTGGCCCGCGCTTGGCGATCGACCTCGCTGTCGATCTGCGATTCGAAGCCGGCAAGTCGAAGCTCGACCTGCCGCTGCTCGCTTGCAGGAACCGCGCCGTTGCCGGCGGCGGCTTGGTCGAACGCTCGCGTCGAGCCGCGAGTGTATGCGACGTATGACGCGCGGATGCGTTCGCTCGTAGCTCGATCGTGCGCCTGAATCAGCTGAAATGCCGCGTCCGCAGCTGCCAGCGCGCGCACCCGATCGGCGGCAAGCGCAGGAGTCACGCCACCCGCGGCCTGCCCCTGCGAAGAGATGTCCTGCAGTTGGAACACGAGGCCGCCGAGCTGTTGCGTCCGCAGCGTCTGCCGTTCGATCACAGCTGCGCGGTGAAGAAGAAACCCACCCGCGGTTGCAGCGCCGACGAAGGTCGCCATCGAGCTCGCGACCAGCGTGTACGCAAGCCGTTGCTCGTGGCGTACAAGCCACGACCGTTTCGGACGAGGCTGCAGCACGGATCGTTGTGCGGACAGAAGCCTTCCTCCCCCGAGAACAGTAATGACCGAACCGGCCCGCCCGCGCGCGCCAAACCCTCCTAGCCGATGGTCTTCTCCGGCGGCGCCATCTCCTTCAGGTAGAGCAGCTCGAGGAGTGCGCCGGTCTCGGCAATGTCGAAGTAGCAGAACTCGCCGGCCTCGCCGAAGTCGCCGCTCTGGACCAGCTCCCGCCCCTGGCGTGTCAGCTCGGCCTTCGCCTCACGCAGCGCCTCATGGCTCGAGTAGGCGAAACAGGTGTGATGGAAACCCTCGCCGTGCGCCTCCAGATGCTCGACATAGATGCTGTCGCCCGTGAGTGGCGCGAGCAGCTCGTAGTTCGAGTCTCCGATTGGGGCGATGGCGATCCGAAAGGTGAACGGGACATCGTGCCCACGCACCGTGGCCGCCGCCGGCTCGATCGTGAAGACGCTCCACGGTCCGATCCCGAGAGACTCCGCGAGCGCTGCTGCCGTCTTCTCCACGTCGTGCACGACGAAGCAGGTGTGATGGAGCGTGCCCGACGTTGCTACTGCCATGGTGGCCTCCTCGGGGTGACTGATCGAACGTGGCCTCGCCGTCCGGCGAGGCTCACCAGAGCTGGTGCACCTGCGGCGCGATTCGCTCGCGGTAGAGCTCGGCGATCGTTCGCAGCGAGTCCTCGGGCAGGGCCGGAAGGTCTGCTGCAGCCGCGTTTGCTCGCGCCTGTTCCGGCGTCTTCGCGCCGGGGATGATCGTCGAGACGGCTTCGAAGCCGAGAATCCAGCGGAGCGCGAGCTGAGCAAGCGTCGCCCCCTCGGGCACGAGCGCCCGCAACCGCTCGACGACTTCGAGCCCACGCTCGAAGTCGACGCCGGCGAACGTCTCGCCCACGTCGAATTGCTCGCCGTGGCGGTTGAAGGCGCGATGGTCGTCCGGCGCGAAGCTCGAGTCGCGATTGAACTTTCCGGTCAGCAGACCCGATGCGAGCGGCACGCGGACGATCACGCCGACGTCACGCAGGCGGGCCTGCTCGAAGAAGAGCTCCGCCGGTCGCTGGCGGAAGATGTTGAAGATGATCTGCACGGTCGAGACGCCCGGGTACTCGATCGCCTTCAGCGCTTCCTCGACCTTCTCGACGCTGACCCCATACGCGCGCGCGAGGCCTTCGTCCACGAGCCGGTCGCAGGCGTCGAACACTGCGGGCGTGTAGTAGGCGTCCCACGGCGGGCAGTGCAGCTGAACGAGATCGACAGCGTCGACGCCGAGGTTCTCGAGCGAGCGCTCGAGCCAGGAGCGCAGGTTCTCGTAGCTGTACTGCGCAACCTCCTGCGGCCCGCGGCGGCCGAACTTCGTGCCGACGACGAGCGGCTCGCTGCGCTCGCGCAGAAGCGCCGCGATCAGCCGCTCGGAATGCCCGTCGCCGTAGACGTCGGCGGTGTCGAAGAACGTAACGCCTGCGTCGACCGCTGCATTCATCGCCGCCGACGACTGCTCATCGTTCGTCTCGCCCCAACTGCCGCCGATCGCCCAGGCGCCGAACCCGATCTCCGACACCTCGCGCCCCGTCTTGCCCAGCCGTCTCACTCGCATGCTCCCCAATCTAACGACTGAAGACGGCGGGCCGAGTCGCTTGCACGTGTGTCATCCTTCGCCGATGGCGCGCACGTATCGGCTCGGCACTACTCGGCGGCTGGTCAACGTGCTCATGAAACGTCTGCTGCGCGTCAACCTCGCAGGCCGGCACGCCTACCTCTTGACTGTGCCCGGCCGGAAGAGCGGCCGAATGTACGAGACGCCGGTGATCCTGGTCGAGAACGGCGAGCGCTGGTTGGTTGCGCCCTACGGCGACGTGGGCTGGGTTCGGAACGCTCGCGCCGCGGGCGAGGTCACGCTGAGCCGCCGGAAACACCGCGAGACGGTCAAGATCCGCGAAGTCGGCCCGGAGCAGAGCGCCCCGGTGCTGCGCACGTACCTCCGCCAGGTGCGACCGGTTCGACCCTTCTTCGACGCGACGCCCGACTCACCCGTCGAGGCCTTCGCGGCCGAAGCGGCACAGCACCCTGTCTTCCTCATCGAACCGGCGTAAGCGCCGGTGCGGCACGGCTCGAGCTTCGGTTCGGAAGGTAGAACCAGTAGCCGGGTGGCTGCGGCTCCGTCCGGAAGCCGAGCGACGCGTACAGCTTCCGGCCGTCCGGCGACGGGGCGAGGATCGCGGAGGTGCAGCCTCGTGCCCGCGCGTCGCGCAGGCGCGCGAGCGTGAGCGATCGGCCGATCCCGCGCCGCTGCATGCGGGGGCGAACCGCGACCGTGTTCAGCAGGACGGTCGCCGGGGCGAAGAACGCCGACGCAGCGCCGTGCTCGGCGAGGTAGAGGCCCTCGTAGCCGAGCCC
>DATEXK010000059.1:0-3401 GCA_035257065.1 Gaiellaceae bacterium
CACGCGCACGCCGCATGGGATCACTACCCGCTGACGCTCGAGCGGGAGCGTCTCTTCGACGAGGCGTTTCCCGTTGTCTCGCGGGTCGTCTCGGAGTGGGGCTTGGATCTGCGGCGCGGCTTCGAGGTCTTCCCGACCGTGCTGCGCGACCGTGACCCGCACGAGTTCCTCTTGGAGGGGTCGCGCGCCGTCCTCCTCGAGTTCCCCGGGTCCTGGCTCGACTTGGAGGACGACAGCTCGCTCGTGCTGGAAGCGGCCGACCGCCTGTTGGCAGTTGAGCTCGTTCCCGTGATCGCCCACCCAGAGCGTTCGATCGGGCTACAGGCTGACTTCGGGATCGCGCGAGCGCTGGTCGAGCGTGGCTGCCTCCTGTGTCCGAACGGCGACTCGGCACTCGGTGACAACGGGCCCGTCGCTGAACAGGTCTTCTGGCGGCTGGTCGACGAGGGCCTGGTCGCGCTCGTCGCTTCCGATGGTCACAGGCGGCAGCGGCCGCCGCGGCTCGATCGGGCGCACCGTCTGCTTGTCGAACGCTACGGAGAGGCGACGATCGAGGTGCTGTTCGACGGGTCCGCCATACCCTGGATCCGGTAACTCGGTGGGATCAGCGCCGTCGAGGGAGCATGTCGCAGTTCCTCCAAAGAGCGTCAGCGTGGCACGTCGCGATCGACGGGGGAGCGCCGCCGGCGCCCCGAATAAGGGCGGGCGAGCGCAGGCAAGACCCGAGCTGACCGGCCGACCGGGGCTACCGGGCGCAACGGAGGGTCAACGCTGCACGGCAGTTCCGGTCGACCGGCAAGAAGAGGCAATCCGCGGCCTTGCCTCTCGAGTTCATTTTCGTCCTCAGCGGCTGTGAGCGCATCCGAGGTATCTCCGGAGCCGTGGCCGTTACCGCGGTCGTCCCGTCGCCGGGGCGTGGCCGGTGGTTGTCGGGATCTGCGGTGCGGCTTCGAGGTCTTCCCGAGCGTGCTACGCGACCGATCGTCGTATGCTCGAAGTGATCGCGGAGGAACACGCCGCGGGCACGATCTCAACCAGGAAGGGAGGCGCTCGAGCTTGTCCGACGCTGTTCGCAAGCGCTTCGGCGAGCCGGCTGAGCTCATCGCGGAGCTGGAGGACCTCCGCGCCGCGGAGACGCAGGAGCGGCTGCGCCGCCTGCTGACGCTGACGGGCGAGGAGCGCGCCCTCGACGTTGGCACCGGCGCCGGCGCGTTTGCGATCGCGCTAGCGCCGTTCGTGCGCGAGGTCGTTGGCGTCGACGTCGTCCCGGAGCTGCTCGAAGAGGGCCGCAAGCGGGCGCCGGCGAACGTCGAGCTCGTCGGGGCGGACTCGACCGCGCTGCCGTACGAGCGTGGCTCGTTCGACCTTGTCTGCACGGCGCGGACGTTGCACCACGTCCAGCGGCCGGAGCTCGTGCTTGCCGAGATGAACCGGGTGCTGCGGCCGGGCGGCACGATGCTCGTCGTCGACCGGCTCGCGCCCATCGACTCGCTCGCGGCGATCGAGCTGAACCGCTTCGAGCGCGCCCGCGACCCATCGACGACGCGCATCCTCGCCGAGGTCGACCTGCGCGGCCTCTTCGAGGCGAACGGCCTCGTCCTCAGGCAGGCCGAGATCGTGCGCGAGAACCGCGACCTTGAGCGCTATCTCGACCTGGCCGGCTGTCGCGGCGACGAGCGCGAGCGCGCGCGGCCGGTGGCGCCGCGCGGCACGAGCGCCGAGATCGGCTGGTATGTCCTCCACAAGCCCGGCTTCTAGGAATGGATGCCGAGTCGGGCTCGACGGGATCAATCCCCGAGCCTTCACCGGGGACACAAGTAATAAGGAGAGAGCCGAAGACCGAGGAGCGTGTCGCGGTTCCGCCAAAGAGCGTCAAGAACTGCCGCGCCTGCCCCGATGTCAGATGCAGGCGCGGCTTGCGGGAGGTCACGGTCACGCACCAAGAAACTGCTCGACCTGCTCGCCGGCGGCGCTCGCAGCCTGAGCGATCTGCCTGCGGCCGACGAGGACTGGTATGTGAATCTGCTCTGGATCGATCGGGAGAAGTGCCTTCTCCTTACGCACGCTGGGACGCTGTTCTCGGTCGTCATGCCGGGTGTGCGTGTCGGAGAGCTCCGTCCGATTGGTCCCTACGTGGTCGCGGCGATTGAGATGGAACTGCGCGCGGAGAACCTGCCGCTCGACACCTTCGGTCGTCTCGACCGTGACGCGGTTTGTCTCGCCCGAACGGCGAGCCGCAGCACCCTCGGCTTCATGACTGAGATGGCCTTCGAGATTCGCCATCACGTCGATTACAGCGGAGGCCTCGACCACTGCGAGACGGGCGTCATCAACCATCAACTCCGCCGCATGCTGCGCAACAAAGGCGAGTACGTGCTCCCGATAGAACTCGTCGCTCAGATGCTCGCTGAACGCGACTGACCGACCCACGAGGGCGGGCAAGCGCCACCACGTCTCGGAGGCGAGCGGGTGACACGAATCTTGACACCGAAGCAGCGTGAAGATCCGTCGGTTCGCTCCGTACGGTGGCTTCCGGCCTGTCCTGGTAGACGGCTGGTAGACGGAGCGCCCGCTTGGTAATGCGAGGCTGACCCAGCCGCCAACGGGCTACTACGAGCCGGAACGCTGGTCGAGGTGGGTCGGTAGCCGACCATCCCAGCCGCGAAGCTCACGTACGAAGCTGCTCGCCCACGCCGGGCGGCGTGCCCGAAAGCGCTGGACACCCAGAGCGACCCAAAGCAGCAGGGTCGTGATCGAGGCGCCGAGAAAGGGAGCCAGCCAAGGCGGCATGACGCGAGGCTAACGCAGTCGACCTTCTTTGGCTCGGCACACGGACACTTCACCCGCGCGCTCGCGCAGCGCAACCTTCGTGATGCAGAGATCGCAGCAAAAGGAGGGGCGCCCCGCCTTGGGGAAGCGAGACGCCCGGTGGGGTTGTGGCTGCGCAGCTTCTTAGCTAGCGGAGCTCCGCGGACACGGTTGCCGGCTCCGAGCTGGCGCGGTGGTCGGCGATGAGGTCTCGGTACGCACGGAAGCTGTCCTTGGGCACGCGCTCGAGAGTCGGGTAGTCGATGTAGACGAGGCCGAAGCGCTGCGAGTAGCCGTATCCCCACTCGAAGTTGTCGAGAAAGCTCCAGACGAAGTAGCCCTTGACGGGGACGCCGTCAGCGATCGCCAGGCGGACCGCGTCGAGGTGGTCGCAGATGTATGCGGTGCGCTCGAGGTCGTGCACCTCGCCGTCATGTCCGCGCACGTCGCCGAAGGCCGCGCCGTTCTCGGTCACGTAGATCGCCGACGGAGCGTAGTCGTCGGCGAGGCGGACGAGCAGACGGCGGAGGCTGTCGGGATACACCTCCCAGTCCATCGTCGTGTGCCGACCCGCGGGCCGCAGGATCCGGGGT